>JAFRDM010000061.1 GCA_017403885.1 Oscillospiraceae bacterium | reverse complement strand
GCACGATCTTCATCATGGACACCATCGTCGGCTTCAAGGTCCTTACCGGCGTTGGCGTCCTCGCGGTGACGATGCTCGGCCTGCTGATGGTCAAGGGCACCGACGAGAAAGAATGAGGTGGAAGAGATATGATTACATATAACTATATCGTCGCTTTCTTCCTCATCGTCCTCGGCTTCTACACCATCGTTACCAAGTACAACCTGGTCAAGACCGTCATCGGCCTCGGCATTGCGGACTACGGCGTGAACCTGCTGATCATCACGGTGCGCTTCAATCCCGGCGGCACCGCGCCGATCTTCACCGCGGGCGAGCTGACCCAGGCCAGCTACTTTGTCGATCCCATCCCCCAGGCGCTCACGCTGACGAGCATCGTTATCGGCGCCTGCGTCACGGCCATGTCCCTCTCGCTTGTGGTCAAGCTGCAGGAGGAATACGGCACGATCGACACCAGGGAGATAAGGAGGCTGAGAGGATGAGTTTCCTGAGCTATCAACACTTCCCGATCTACTCGGTGATGGCGCTGTTCCTCGGCGCGTTCCTGATCGTTCTCTTCGGAAAGAGCAAGTTCCTGCGCAACCTCATCGCTTTCCTCGCCACCGCGATCGCCCTCGGCTGCATGATCATGCTCATCAAGCCCGTCATGCTGAACCGCGAGATCATCTGCTACTGGATGGGCAACCGTGCGATGGCCGGCGGCTACGCCATCGGCATCGCGATGGAGGTCGATCAGGTCAGCCTCTTCTTCGGGCTGCTGATCTCCACGGCGGTATTTGTCGCCTGCGTGTACTCGCTGCAGTACATGGAGCATGACGACAACAAGCCTCAGTACTACACCCTGTTCCTGATGCTCGCCGGCGGCGTTATGGGCCTTGTGCTCTCGGGCGACCTCTTCAACATGTTCATCATGGTCGAGATCCTCACCTTTGCCGCCGTCGCGCTCACCGCGTTCCGCAACAAGGCCTTCGGCGCGCTCGAGGCCGCGTTCAAGTACCTGGTCGTCGGCTGCATGGGCTCGACCTGTATCCTCGCGGGCACGATCATGCTCTACGCCCAGGCCCACACGCTGAACTTCGCGCAGCTCTCGAGCATCATCTCGGGCGACATCAACCCAAGCACGCTCGTTGCCTTCGCGCTGCTCTACATCGGCTTCTCCACGAAAGCCTTCATCGTCCCGTTCCATCCTCTGGCGGCCGACGCGCACGGCGCGGCTCCGGCCTCCATCTCGGTGCTGATCTCGGGCGTTCTGACCAAGAGCGGCGTCTACGCCATCCTCCGTCTGACCTATTTCCTGTTCCAGACGATGCAGCTGGGCTCGATCCAGTTTATGCTGGTCTTCGTCGGCTCGGTGAGCATGTTCGTCTGCGTCACCATGGCTCTTGCCCAGCATGACTTCAAGCGTCTGCTGGCCTTCCACTCGATCTCCCAGATCGGCTATGTGCTCACCGCGATCGGCCTCGGCACGGGCCTCGGCCTCTCCGCCGGCCTCTACCACGCGATGAACCACACGATGTTCAAGGGCCTGCTCTTCCTTGCGGCCGGCGCGGTCCACTTCCGCACCGGCACCACGGATCTTCGCAAGCTCGGCGGTCTGGGCAAAAAGATGCCCTGGACCTGCGCGCTGTTCCTTGTCGGCGCTGCCTCCATCAGCGGCATCCCGCCCTTCAACGGCTTCGCTTCCAAATGGATGATCTACCAGGCGACTTACCAGAAGGCGGTCGAGAGCGGGAACATCGGCTTCCTGCTCGCGACGATCGTGGCGCTCATCACCTCGGTGCTCACGCTCGCCTCCTTCGTCAAGGTCACCCAGTCCGTCTTTTTCGGCCAGATCCGACCGGAGCATGAGGACGTCAAGGAAGTGCCCGCCGGCATGATCATCGGCATGAGCCTTTTTGCCGCGATCTGCGTCGTCACCGGTCTGTTCCCGAGACTGGTCACCGACTTTCTCACCGGCCCGGCCGCAAACGCAGCGCTCAACCCCGCGAACTACATCAGCTCCATGCTCGCCGGCGCGCCCGTCTACAAGACCTACGAGGTCTTTGCCGGAGCGGGCGTGTGGTCGCCCGTCAACTGGCTGCTCCTGCTCATGATCGCGCTGCTCGGCGTCACGATCGTGGCGGTGCTGTCGAAGTACGATCAGGTCAGCGAGTCGAAGGAAGGAGAGCTTGTCGACAGCAAGTTCGCCCTCTTCTTCGGCGGCGAGAAGACCGAGTACTCTCAGGTCGGCGGCGAAGACCTGTTCTGGGGCTTCAAACAGAACTGGAGACACTATTTCTCGTTCATGCACGAGCTGCACAGCGGCGTGGTCAACGACTACGCGCTCTGGGCGGTCGTCGCGCTTGCGCTTGCGATCGTGTTCCTCCAGATCGCGCTCTGATAGGAGGTGGGAAATATGTTTAACTGGCTTACGGTTTTGGAGACCCTCGGCTATATCCTGATTTTCCCGGGCTTCCTGTTCTGCTTCCTGGTCGGACTGTTTCTCTCCGGCGTCGATCGCAAGATCGTCGCCAAAATGCAGAAGCGCGTCGGCCCCCCGCTGCTCCAGCCCTTCTATGATTTCTTCAAGCTCTGCGGCAAGGAGACCATCGTCCCCGCCGCCGCGAACAAGGGCATGTTCCTCGCAGCCCCGCTGGTGGGCCTCGCCTCGCTGATCGTGCTGCAGATGTTCATCCCGATCTTCAACTTCACCGCCTTCAGCACGATGGCGGACGTCATCGTCATCCTTTACCTGCTGCTGATCCCGGCGCTGGCCATGATCCTCGGCGGCGCGGCCTCCGGCTCGCCCTACGCGGGGGTCGGACTGAGCCGTGAAATGGTCACGGTCATCGCCTGCGAGCTGCCGCTCGTGCTGGTGCTGCTCGCCGTTGCCAGGACGGTCGGAAGCGCGATGGGCAAGGGACTGGTGTTCTCGATGAGCGAGATCGTCAACTATCAGTCGGCCAACGGCAGCCTGATCACGCATGTCAGCATGATCCCGGCGGCGATCGCCTTCCTGTTGATCATCCCGGGCGAGACCGGCAGCCATCCCTTTGACACGGCCGAGGCCGAGACCGAGATCTGCGAAGGTCTCCTCGCCGAGTACAGCGGCGGCCCGCTGGCGGTGTTCAAGCTCAGCCATTCCGTCAAGGTGCTCACGCTCTCGAGCCTGTTCGTGGCGCTCTTCCTCGGCGGCCTCGGCGGCAAGATCGCCGCGCTCGTCGGCTCCTTCGGCCTCAGCGCCGCTGCCGCGGGCATGATCGGCGGCCTCCTCGGCGCGATCGTGCTGGTGATGCTGTGCCTGGTGATCACGATCGTGTTCATCTCACTGGTGCACGCCATCACCGCCAGACTCAAGGTCGAGCAGGTCTTCAAGTACTACTGGACCGTCGTCACGGGTCTTGCCCTGCTGAGCCTCGTGCTGGCCTGGTATGGATTCTAAAGGAGGGAGAGAGGATATGTTCAAAAAGCTGATCAAGGAGAGCACGGAAAAATCTCCGTGGCTGTTCCACATCAACGCCGGCTCCTGCAACGGCTGCGACATCGAGCTCGTCTCCGTCCTCACCCCGCGTTTCGACGCCGAGCGGCTCGGCTTCAAGCTGGTGGGCAGCCCGCGCCACGCCGACATCGTCGTCGTGACCGGCCCCGTCACCAAGCAGTCCCTGCCGCGCGTGCTGCGCGCCATCTCGCAGGTCCCCGAACCGCGCTGCATCGTCACGATGGGCTCCTGCCCGCAGTCCGGCAACGTCTTCAAGGAGAGCTGGTCCGTCTGCGGCCCGCTGAGCAAGTATGTCCACGTCGACGTGGACGTCGCCGGCTGCGCGCCGCGGCCCCAGGCGGTCATCGACGGCCTGGCGCTGGCGACCCAAATTCTCAAAGAAAAGAGGGGGCAGAAGTAATGGATCTTCCGTTTGTAAAAGAAGCCGTCAAGGGCCTGTTTTCCAAGACGAGCTGCGAAATGTACCCCTTCGTGCCCAGCGAGGCGGCGCCCCATTATCGCGGCAGGATCGTCTTCCACCCCGAGAAGTGCATCAACTGCGGCATGTGCGAGCGCGTGTGCGCCGGCGGCGCGATCAAGACCG
>JAFRDM010000010.1 GCA_017403885.1 Oscillospiraceae bacterium | reverse complement strand
GCTTCGTCGTGCGCCCCGCGGCGCAGCTTTTCCGCAGCGCGGCGCGGCCGCAGGGCCGTCCGGCCCGGAGGAAGGGAGGGCGCGGCGCATGAAAAAGATCACCCGGCGCGCCTTTTCGGTGCTTTTGCTCGCGCTGGCGCTCATCTTCGGCATGACGGTGTTCGTGCTGCGCTACGCCGACGAGGGCGCGGACTGGGCGCTGTACTTCGCCTCGGCCAACTCCGGCGCGGGCGGCGAGCTGCGCGACCGTCACGGCGTGCTCCTCGCCTCCTTCGACGCGACGAGCTTTGCCTTTTCCGCCGACGCCGAGACGCGCGTGGCCTGCTATCACGTGACGGGCGACTACTGGGACCGCAGCGGCACCGGCGCGCTGAGCGCCTATTGGGACCGGATGCAGGAATACAGTCTGATAGAGGGCACGACGAAAAAAGAACCCAAAAGCCTGACGCTCACGATCGACGCCTCGGTCTGCCGCGCGGCGTGGAACGCCATCGGCTATGACCGCCGCGGCGCGGCCATGCTGATGAACTACAAAACGGGCGAGGTGCTGGCGATGGTCAGCCTGCCCTCGGTCGACCCCGTCAACGGCGAGGCGCCGGTGGCCGACACGGCCTTTATCAACCGCTGCCTCTCGGCCAGCTTCCCGCCCGGCTCGGTCTTCAAGCTCGTCACGACGGCCGCCGCGATCGAGTCGGTGCCCGACCTTTTTTCCCGCAGCTTCCTCTGCGAGGGCGAATACACGATCGGCAGCGTGACCATTCACTGCACGGGCGTGCACGGCGAGCAGAGCGTCGAGCAGGCGCTCGCGAACTCCTGCAACTGCGCCTTCGCGCAGATCGCCGTGGCAACGGGCTACGCCAGCATGTACGACCACGTCAAGGCCTACGGCTTCCTCGACGGGCACGATCTCGACGGCATCCCCTCCGTCGCGGGGCAGTACCGCACGCAGTACGCCGGCGATCCCGAGCTCGCCTGGTCGGGCATCGGCCAGTCGACCGACCTGATCTGTCCCTTCGCGCTGCTGCGCTACGTCGCGGCCATCGCCAACGGCGGAGAGCTCGTCACGCCGCACCTGATCCTCACGGACGAGCCGGCGGCCAAAGAGCGCCTCGTCGAGAGCGCGACCGCGGCGAAGCTGCGGGAGATGATGATCTACAACTTCCAGACGCGCTATATGCCCGATCTCTACTTCCCCGGGCTGTACTACGCCGGGGCCAAGACCGGCACGGCCGAGCTGGGCGACGGGACTTCCCACGCCTGGTTCACCGGCTTTCTGGACGATCCCGCGCATCCCTACGCCTTTGTGGTGGTGATCGAGCGCGCCGGCAGCGGTCTTGTCGCCGCCGCGCCCGCGGCCAACCGCATCCTGCACGCCGCGATCGCGGCAGAGGATTAAGAACATGATCGATATCAACGTACAAAATCTCGAAAAATCCTTCGAGGTCGGCAAAAAGATCCTCGACGGGCTCTCCTTCACGGTCAACTCCGGCGAACACGTCGGCATCCTGGGGCCGAACGGCTGCGGCAAGACGACGCTCTTCCGCATCCTCTGCGGGCTCGAGCGCCCCGACGAGGGCGAGGCCTCCGTCGCCCCGGGCAAGCGGATCGGCCTCATTTCCCAGATCCCCGTCTTCCCCGACGGCTGGACGACCGAGGACGTGCTGCGCGACGCGCAGCGCCGCCTGTATGAGATCTCCGCGCGGCTCGACGAGCTCTCCGCGCAGATGGAGCGCGACGCCTCCCCCGCCCTGCTGCGGGAGTACGACGCCCTCTCCGACGAGTTCCGCCGCCGCGGCGGCTGGGAGATGGACGCCGAGCGCAGCCGCGTCGCGAGC
The DNA here is from genome assembly GCA_017403885.1 of Oscillospiraceae bacterium. Lineage (GTDB taxonomy): Bacteria > Bacillota > Clostridia > Oscillospirales > Oscillospiraceae > Limivicinus. The sequence continues at coordinate 13,425 of JAFRDM010000010.1, read as the reverse complement.
GGTCTGGACGTCACGCCCGCCATGCGCTCCCAGCCCTTCGACACGCTCTCGGGCGGCGAGCGCACGCGCGTGAACCTCGCGCGCCTGATCCTTGAGGACACGGACATCCTGCTGCTCGACGAGCCGACGAACCATCTCGATCTGCACGCCGCCGAGTGGCTGGAGGACTATATCCGCCATTTCAAGGGCACGGTGCTCTCGATCAGCCACGACCGCTATTTTCTCGACGTCGCGGCGCAGCGCTGCATCGAGATCGTCGACGGCCGGGCCGAGTTTTACAGCGGCAACTACAGCTTTTTCGTTCTCGAGCGGCAGCGCCGCTTTGAGGAAAAGCTCAGGCAGTACGAAAAGGACCGCGCCAAGATCGAGCAGCTGCAGCGCGCGGCGGACAAGCTGCACCTCTGGGCCTTCATGGGCAACGACAAGCTGCACAAGCGCGCCTTCTCGATGGAAAAGCGCATCGAGCGCCTCTCGCAGACCGAGAAGCCGACCGAGGCGAGAAAGCTCTCGGTCAAGTTCCGCGAGCGGGACTTTTCCGGCGACGAGGTCATCGTCGCGGACGGTCTGGAAAAGGGCTTCGCCGGGCGCGTGCTCTTCTCCGGCGTGTCGCTCGAGGTCACGGGCGGCGAGCGCGTCGCCCTCATCGGCGACAACGGCGCGGGCAAGACGAGCTTTCTCCGTCTCCTCATGGGCGAGGAGACGCCCGACGCCGGCTACATCTACCGCGGCCCCGCGATCCGCACGGCCTATCTGCCGCAGATCGTCCGCTTCGAGGACGAGAGCCGCACGATGCTCGACGCCATGCTCTGGGAGTGCCGCGTGCAGCCGCAGGAGGCGCGCGACCGGCTCGCGGCCTTCGGCTTCCGCGGCGAGGACGTGTTCAAGCGCGTATCGGCGCTCTCCGGCGGCGAGAAGAGCCGCCTGCGGCTGTGCATGCTCATGGGCGGGCAGATCAACCTGCTCGTGCTCGACGAGCCGACCAACCATCTCGACATCGCCAGCCGCGAGTGGATGGAGGACGCGCTGAGCGACTATGAGCAGACGCTGCTCTTCGTCTCGCACGACCGCTATTTCATCGAAAAGTTCGCCACGCGCATCTGGACGCTCGAAAACGGGACCTTCACCGACTTCCGCGGCGGCTGGCGCGAATACGGCGAGTGGCGCGCGCGGCAGGCCGCGTTCAGCCGGAGCGCCGAAAAGAGCGAGAAGAAAGAAAAGCGCGACACGCGCGCGCCGCGCCCGGCAAACGCCGAGCGCCTGATCGCCAAAACCGAGCGGGAGATCGCCGCGCTGGAGGAAAAGCTCGCCGCGCTCGCGCGCGAGGAGGAGGAGAACGCCAGCGACTATCAGAAGCTCATGGCGCTCGCCGAGGAAAAAGAAGCGCTTGACAAAGCCCTGACGGCGCTGTATGAAAAATGGGAGGAGCTGAACACATGAAAGAACAAAGCAAAAAAACCGTTTTCTGGCTCGTCCTCGCCGCAGGGCTTGTCCTTCTTGCGCTCGTTCTGCGCTTCGCCGCGCACATCTACACCCCCGCCTACGTGATCGGCATCGCGGGAGTCTGCGTCGGCGGCGTGGCCCTGTGGAAGATCCGGAAAAACTGGGTCGCCGTATCCGGGGCGCTCGCCGCCGCGGCGCTGGTGCTGCGCTTCGCGGTGCGCGGCTACGCGTGGTGGGGCTACGCGCTGCTTTTCGTCGCGGCGCTGGTCGTGCTGCACCGCTTCCTGCCCGCCGCGCTGTGGAAAGTCGTCGTGGCGCTGGTCTGCGTCGGCCTCGCCTATTTCTGCTTCGTCGAGAGCTTCATCATCCGCAGCGCCCGCACCGACCCCGAGCCGCAGCGCGACTATCTGATCGTGCTCGGCGCCGCGGTCTACGGCGATCAGCCCTCGCTGACGCTGATCCGCCGCATGGAGGGCGCGATGGACTATCTCGAGCGCTACCCGGACAGCGTCGCCATCGTCTCGGGCGGCATGGGCCCGGGCGAGACCGTGACCGAGGGACAGGCCATGTACGAGTGGATGGTCGCCCACGGCGTCGACCCCGCGCGGCTCATCGTTGAGGACAAGGCCACCTCGACGGAGGAGAATCTCAAAAACTCCTTCGCGATCATCCGCGCGCGGGGCGACGAGCCGCAGGGAAAGGTCGCCATCGTCTCGAGCGCCTATCACCTCTACCGCGCCAAGCTCTTCGCGCGCAAGCTCGGCGTGACGGACGCCGCGGGCGTCGCCGCGCCATGGGGCTATTTCTTCGTGATGCTCAACTACTTCATCCGCGAGGCCTTCGGCGTGACGCACTTCTGGGTATTCGGAAACTGAAAAATATACAGGAGAGACAAGATGGGAAACGTATTCTTCTTTGACTGGGAAGTCAGGCTGATGCTGTGGCTGCAGGCGCATATGGGCTCATTCGGCGTGAAGCTCGCCTCGCTCTGCTCGTCCTTCGGCGAGGAGATGATCCTCATTCTGGTCATGGGCTTCTGCTACTGGTGCTGGAACAAGGAGCTGGGCGTTTTCATCGGCATCAACTTCTGCATGACCAGCGTCTGGAACACGATGATCAAAAACGCGGCGCTGCGCCGCCGGCCCTATTTCGACACGCCGGTGAAGTGTCTCAAGATCGTCGATCCGGGCGCGGACATGTACGACATCGCCGCGCAGGGCTTTTCCTTCCCCAGCGGCCACTCCTCCGGCGCGGTCGCGACCTACGGCTCGATCGGCGCGTTCGTGAAGAAGAGCTGGGCCTGGGCGATCGCGATCGTGATCCCGCTGCTCGTCGGCGTGTCGCGCTTCTGCGTCGGCGCGCACTACCCCACGGACGTGCTCTGCGGCTGGCTGCTCGGCGTGCTTTCGATCCTGATCGTGTCCGTGGTCGGGCGGAAGTTCAATCACAAGTGGGCCTTCTACCTGCTGCTGACCGCCACGGCTCTCCCCGGCTTTTTCTTCTGCCGGACGAACGATTATTTTACCTCCTTCGGCATGATGATCGGCTTCTTCGCGGGCAACCTCTTCGAGGAGCGCTATGTGAAATTCCAAAGCACCCGCGTGTGGTGGAAGATCATCCTGCGCCTCGCCGGCGGCGTGGCGATCTACTTCGGGCTCAACATCGTGCTGAAAATGCCCTTCTCCTCCGCCTTCCTCGATTCCGGCACGACGGCGGCCTATCTCGTGCGCACGCTGCGCTACGCGATCATCCTCTTCGTCGACATCGCGCTCTACCCGATGGCCTTCGACCGGATCGGGAAGAAAAAAGAGGCCTGAGCGTATCCAAACGAAAAAAAGCGAAGTGAGTTTTCACTCACTTCGCTTTTTTCGCGGCCTTTTTCTGTTCAGAAGCCCTGCATGTTGTCCAGCACCGCGAAGAGCGCGTGCTCGCGCTCTTCGATCATCTCCGTCTCGTCGCCGAAGCCCATCAGACGGTCCGAGCCGACGTTCTCCTCCCACTCCGGCAGGCCCGCGCCGTTGGGATCGCCCGTCGCGGCAAAGTTCGCCCAGTAGCGCAGCATCTGCGCGCTCAGCTCGCGGTCGCGATCGTCATAGAGCATCGAGCCCGCCGGGATATTGCCGTAGCAGTAGACCTCCTCGCCGCTGTGCCAGGGACCGAGACGGCCGTTTTCCTTTGAGAAGTAATACTCCCAGACCGGGACGCCGTTTTCGGCGGCGAGGCGGTTGAGACAGTAGTGCGGATAGTCGAAGAAGATCGCGCCGTAGATCTCGGCCCAGTACGCCTTCGCCTCCGCGTCCGTCGCGGCGGGATAGATCGCGAGCACCTCGTCGGCGTCGTCTCCGAAATAACGGCGGACGCGCTCTTCATAGTTCTTCATGCTCGCCTGCGAGAACATCACGAAGGGCGCGCTCTCGGCGCTGTTGTAGCCGTGCAGGATCGCCTCCTCGTTGTGGACGCCGCGGCGGTAGGACTCGTACGGCGTCTCGACGAGGGCGTAGCCGTCGACCGTCATGTGGTGCTGCGTGTCCGCCTCGCCCGTCAGCTTCTCGGCGGGAAGCGCGCGCAGCTCGGCGATGCTCGTCACGCCGTAACGCTCCTTGAGCGCGCGGCCGCTCTCCAGCGCCTCGTCGAGGCTGCGGAAGGAGTGCGGCGGCTCGACAGACGCGACGGTGGAGCTCTCGAGGATCACGCGGCGGAACAGGCCCCGGGCCAGCGGCGAGCTGCACAGCACGCTGACCGCCGCCGCGCCCGCCGACTCGCCGCCGAGCGTCACGTTGTCCGGATCGCCCCCGAAGGCGGCGATATTGTCCCGCACCCACTCGAGCGCCTTGATCTGGTCGAGCAGGCCGTAGTTGCCCGTCGTGCCGTTGGGCGACTCCGCGATCAGCTCCTCGTCGGCGAGATAGCCGAACACGCCGAGACGGTAGCCCATGTTGACGACGATCACGCCCTCGCGCGCAAGGCCCATGCCGCTGTAGTCGGCGTACCAGGGCTGGCCGGTCTGCAGCGAGCCGCCGTGGATGAAGACGTATACCGGCAGGCCGCCGACCTCGCCCGCGGGCTTCCAGACGTTGAGGTACAGCGCGTCCTCGCTCACGGGCGGGATATAGTTGTCGTCGAGCCGGATCTCATAGTCGTGGTAGCCGATGATCTGCGCCAGCGAGCTGTAGAGCGCCGAGTTCGTCGGCTGCTGGCTCATGGGTGCGAAGCGGTCGCAGACGAGCGTGCCGGACCAGGCTTCGGGCTCCTGCGGCTCGCGCCAGCGCAGCTCGCCCACGGGCGGCCTGGCATAGGGGATGCCCGTGAAGACCTCCACCGCGCCGTCGGCGCTCAAAACGCCCTGCACCTTGCCCTTTTGCGTGACAACGACCTGCGAGGGCGCGCTCTCCTTCCCCTCCAGCGCCGGGACGCTCTTCACCGGCGGCCTCGTCAGGAACAGGATGCCGGCGAAGAGGGCAAGCAGACCCAGCCAGCAGAGCGCGCGTTTCCCCTTCACCTCCGCGGCGCCGTGCAGCAGGACGAAGATCGCCGCGGCGAGCGCCGTCAGCGCGAAGCCCCAGAGCGTGTTTTTGCACAGCTCCAGCAGCGCGAGCATCACCAGCAGCACCAGCGCGAACGCGATCCAGAAGCCTGCAGACCGTTTTTTCATGTCCTCTCCTCCGCCTTTGTTTTGTTTATGACGGCGTATTCCCCGCCGCCCACTTCCGGAGCCCCTCAGAGCTTTTTACAGGTATAATCGTCGAACTTCAAGCAGCCGTCGTCAAAGCTCAGCTTGAGCATGCCGCCTTTCCGGCCGAACTCGTTTTCGCCGATGGGATAGAGCCTGAACGTCATCTCGCCGTCCTCGTCGACGGCCTTTGCCCAGAGCTCGCCGTCCCGCATCCAGACCTCGTCGACGATGAAATCGGCGTCGTCGGGATGCTCGTACCTGCCGCAGAAGCTCTCCCACCGGGACTTGTCGGGATCCTTGACGGCCAGATTCTCGATGGTCCGGATGGGCTCGGGCTCCTGATCCCGCGCGAGCTTCTCCAGAGCGGTATAGAAGCCCTTGAAGGCCCGGTAGTCCATGCTGTCACGGTTGCAGAGGAAGACGAGCGTCCTGTCCGCGTCGATGAAGCGCTCGAACCAGGTGGCGACGCCCGGCATGCCGCCGCTGTGGGAAACGACAAGTCCGAACTGCTCGTTGTGTTCCACCGCCCAACCGAAGCCGTAGCCTTGATGGTCGTCCTCGTCATAAACGGCGTCCTCGCCGCTGTTGAGCTTTCCGGGCGTGTACATCATCTGCTGCTCCTCAAGGGTCAGCACCTTTCCTTCGCGCAGCGCGCGATCCCAGGCGAGCATGTCGAAGATGTTGGTGAACACATAGTCGTCGCCGTTCAGGCCGTCGAAGGCGATCACCTCGCCGTATCGCTTCGAATCCACGTCGGCGACGCAGCGGTCCTCCTCCGGCACCGAAGCGCGGGCGAAATTCGCGAAGGGGATCCCGTCTCTGCGGATGTGGCAGCAGCGGGTGGAGCTCATGCCGGCAGGCTCGAAGATGTTCCTCTGCAGGAACTCCTCATAGGGAATGCCGGAGAGGCGCTCCACCAGCAGCGCCAGCAGGTTGTAGCCGGTGTTCGAGTATTCCAGTTTCTCGCCGGGGGCGAAGGAGGGCCCGCAGCTTGTCTCGCAGAGGAAGCGCAGGATCTCGTCGTTGCCCGGGACCCGCTTCTCCTCCCGCCAGATCCTGAAGAACCAGTCCATGTCGTCAAAGTAATCCGGCACGCCGCCCGTGTGATTGAGCAGATGGCGGACCGTCACGCCCTCGTAGGCGGTGAGCTCGGGGAAGTATGTCACGATCCTGTCCTCGAGACTCAGCAGCCCCTGCCGCACCGCCAGCATCACGGCGCATGCCGTGAAGGTCTTGCTGACCGAGGCGAGCTGAAAGATCGTCTCCTCCGTGATCGGCAGCGTGTTCTCCGGGTCGCGCCATCCGACGGCCCCTTTGGATACGATCTCGCCTTTTTCGGCGTAGAGCCACGTCCCGTTGAAGCCGCCCTTTTCATGCGACTCGCGGGCAAGACTCTCCATGATGGTTTTTTTATCCATAACGATCAGATCCTTTTGTATGGTTATAGTTTTTTGCAGCTGACGCCGTTGATGCTCAGGCAGTCCTCGCCGAAAACGATTTTTACAAAGCCGCCCTTGCGGCCGAAGGTATTCTTCCCGATGGGATAGAGCTCGTAGGCTTCGACGCCGTCCTCTCCGATGACCTTCGCGTACAGCTTGCCGTCTTCGAGATAAACCTCCTCGAGACGGAAGTCCCCGACGTTCTGCTCGTACTTGCCGCAGTAAGAGCGCAGCGTCTTCCTGCCCGGCATGTCGGCCGCCCTCTCCTCCGCGGTCTGGAACAGTCGGACGGCGGTTTCCGTCTGCTTCCAGTCGAGCTTCTCGGTGGAGCAGTTGACCATGCTGGCCACGCACAGATCCTCGCGCAGGGAGAAGAACCACTCGGTCAGGAAGCCCTCGTTCCAGCCGCCGTGGTAGCCGACGTCGCCGCGGAGGTTCTGCACGCAGAGGCCGTAGGTCTCGCCCTCCATCACGGGCGTGAGCATGCGCCGCACGGTCTTTTTCTTGAGGAAACCGCCCTTGCGGTAGCTGCGGGAGAGCGCGAGGCCGACCTTGACCAGCTCCGTGGGGGTCGTCCACAGGCCCGCCGCCGCGTGCTCGGGATAGTAGTGCCAGCCGTGCGCCGGATCCTCCTTGACGCCGAGCCGGCCGCCGAAGGCCGCGTTCGGGGCGAGCTCCTCGTCGAGCGGCTGGAAGAAACCGGTACGCTTCAGGCCGAGAGGCTCCGCGACCTCCTTTTGGAAGGCCTCGCGCAGCGTCGTGCCCGTGATGCGCGTGAAGGCCAGCTCCGCCAGCGTGATGCCGCCGCCGGAATACATGTGCTGCCTGCCGTAGGGCCTGATTCTGCGGAGCTTCGGCGTCACGCCGCGGCCGGAAAGCACGTCCTCGAGCGAGAGCGGTTCGTGATCCGCCCGGTAGCCCGGGAAGCCGTGCACGTTGTAGCCCGCCGTGTGGGACAGCAGCGCGGCGAAGGTCACGGGGCCTTTTTTGACAAATTCCGGCACGACGGACGAGATGTCCGCGTCCAGGTCGATGAGTCCCTTGTCGACATAGCGCAGCAGCGTCAGGGCGAACATCGGCTTCGAGACCGAGGCCGCCTGGAAGAGCATGTCGGGGTTCACCGGGAAGTCCTGCCCATAGCGTCCACTGCCGGAGCAGTAGGTGAGCAGATCCCCGTCTCCGTCATGGACGGCGACGCTGACGCCGTAGCCCTTCTTTCCCCGGATCCCCAGGGCCTTATCCACGTCGACGCCGTAAAAGTTTCTGATCAGCTTGTTCGGGCCTTTGAGCATCCGCATCAGCACGGCCTCGTCGTCGCTGATGATGCCGGTCTCGCGGAAGCCGGCCTTGTGGTAAACGTGCAGGCCGAGCTCGTTCTCCGGCTCGGTGGACAGGTAGAGCATGTCCGCGCCGTTGTCCCTGAAGTATTGGATGATCTCCTGCAGAGCCGCCTGGCCGCAGCCCTTGCCCTGCTCGTTTTTGTCGATCATGAAGCGCCAGAGCCAGTAGCGGTCGTCCGGATCCTCTTCCTCCGGGGAAAAGGCGAACATGCAGAAGCCGACGAGCCTGCCGTCCGCGTAAATGCCGAACGGGCGCGCAACGCCGGGCTCCTCCGCGTTGGCCTCGTCCGCCTGCCGCAGGGAAACGTCGTTCGGCGCGACGAAGGGCTGATCCTCGCGCACGGAAAGGGCCAGAATGGCCTCTCTGTTCTCATCGGAAACAGGTATCAGTTTGATATTCATGTTTTTTCCTCTTTCTGTTTTTTGTCCATGCAGTCGTTATTTGAATTCGGCGTGATTCTTCTTCAGAAAATCGATATTCCGGCCGTAAGCGGCGGCGGTTTCGGCGTCGTTTGTCTGAAAAGCCTCAAACCGTTCCGTCGGGATCTTCGCGGGCTTTGTACGTTCACAGATCGTGAGATTCCATGAATGCTTGCATTTTTTGCATCGATAGATCAGCCACACGTCGACCAGGTTCCCGTTGGCATTTACCCTGAATCTCCCCGAATTCAGAAACTCCTGTTTTTTCCCGCAGCCGCCGCATCGATGATATACGCGGATCGGTCTGCCGTTTTGGGGATTTTCCCCCGCGGCAGCGCCCGACGGTCCGGCCTCCCGCTGCGGGATCGTGCCGTTATCGGTTCCGGACGGTCTCCCGCCCGGGTCGTTTTTGCTCATACGTTCCTCCCGAAACATCTTCTTCGGAATCGTCTGAGCTTATGTAGTTAAGATGGATTTAAGCTCAGACTACCGAGCCATGCCATTCTTTCCGGTCATAAATGCTATGCTCCTTTCCTGTTGAGAAATGTTTTTTTGTTGAAACAGGCGCAAAAATACCGCAGCGAAGCAGCTCCCGTCCTGTGGCTGCGTCCTGCGGCTCCCACTATCCGAAAGTACCTCAAAAGCGGCGCGCCGAGGCAGAAGGGTCTCTCTCCCTCCCTTTTTTCGTGCGCCTTTATTCGATTACGCGGCGATCGTCTTTGCGTTGTTCATCGGAATTCCTCCCGTTACAGATCTTTACACAGACAATATACCAAAACCTGTCACCAAAATCAATGCTTTCTTTCGGGCCGCCGCACCTTTTTCCCGTGATGCGGCTGTGTCCCGACAGGCAGGGGGAGAGCGAAGAGAGAGGGCGGGGAGCCCCCTTTCTTCGTTCAATCGAAGCAAAGCGGGAACTTTTCAAGAAAGTTCCCGCTTTGCCTCTCAAGCTGTCGGCATTTTGCCGACAGCTTGAGGCCGCCCCCCGGCAGGGGGGCGGCCGTTCGCATTTTTCAGTTCTCCAGCATCAGGCGGATGATCTCCTTGTCGGTCTCCTGCATGCCGCAGCGGGCCAGACGCCCGACGATCTCGATCGTTCTCTCCACGCCCTTCTTGACGATGCCGTCGCCGCCGTAGAACTCGTTTCCGGTCTGGTACATCGCCAGCCCCAGCAGTCCCGCGTCCACGGCCTCTGCGATCTTGGCAGCGCAGCTGGCCTTCGCGCCGTCGCAGACGATGCCGGAGGTCACGGCCACGGTGTTGACGATCGTGTGGGCGATCACGTCGAAGCGCCCGCCCTGCAGATAGGCGATGCCCGCGGCCGCGCCGGCGCCCGCGCTGACCGCGCCGCAGTAGGCGCTCAGGCGGCCGATGCCGGTCTTGAGGTGGATCGTCACCAGGTTCGACACGCACAGCGCGCGCAGCAGCTCCTCGTGGCTCTTGCCCGTCTCGCGGGCGTAGACGATGACGGGGACCGAGGTCGTGATGCCCTGGTTGCCGCTGCCGGAGTTGATGACCACCGGCATCTCGCAGCCGTTCATGCGCGCGTCGCTGCCCGCGGCGGCCCAGGCCCGCAGCTTGTAGCCCAGGTCGTCCCCGTTCCGGTGCAGCAGCGTCTTGCCGATGTTCGCGCCGTAGCTGTTCTTCAGTCCCTCCTCGGAGATGGCCATGTTGTAGGCGATCTGCCGCTCGAGGAGCTCGCGCACGTTCTCAATGTCCACGCTGTCGGCGAAGTCGACGATGCGCTCGACGCTCAGCGAGCCGCGCTCGGTCAGGCTCTCCTCCTCGCCTGCGCTCTGCTTTTCCAGCAGCGTCTCGCCGTTTCTGCGGATCGTGACGATGTTGGTGTGGAAGTCCGTGATGCGCACGTAAGCGCTCTCCTCGCCGCGGAAAACGCTCACGGCGATGTCGAAGATGTGCGGCGTGTCGGCGTGCCGCACCTCGATCGGCGTTTTGTTCAGATACTCCCCGATCGCGGCGATCTGCAGCGCGGTGACGGAGGCAAGCGCCTGCAGCTCGGCCGAGGCATCGCCCGCCACGACGCCGGCGGCCGCGGCCGCCGGGAGCCCCTTGAGACCGCCCGTGTTGGGCACGACGACGCTTTTGACGTTCTTGATGATGTTGCCGCTGGCCTCGACCAGCACGCGCTCGGGCAGGGCGCCGAGCGTCTCGCGCGCCTTCGCGGCGGCGTAGGCCACGGCGATAGGCTCGGTGCAGCCCATCGCGGGCAGCAGCTCTTCCTTCAGGATCTGGATGAATTCCCGGTTGCAGCGCGAACAGCTTGCCATGTTGTTTTCCTTTCTCCGCCAGGCGGCACGAAAGCCCGAAAGGCATCTGTTTTTATGCCTTTCGGGCCTTATGGATCACGGATTCATCGTATAGTTCGGGGCTTCCTTGGTGATATAGATATCGTGCGGGTGGCTCTCCTTGAGGCCGGCGCCGGTGATGCGGACGAATTTGGTCTTCGTGCGCAGCTCCTCGATGTTGTGCGCGCCGCAGTAGCCCATGCCGGAGCGCAGGCCGCCCATCATCTGGAACACGGTCTCGGAGACCGGTCCGCGGAAGGGGACGCGGCCCTCGACGCCCTCGGGGACGAGCTTCTTGTTGTCCTGCTGGAAATAGCGGTCCTTCGAGCCCTTCTGCATCGCGCCGATGCTGCCCATGCCGCGGTAGACCTTGAACTGGCGGCCCTGAAAGACCTCGGTGTCGCCGGGGGCCTCCTCGCAGCCCGCGAGCATCGAGCCCATCATCACGACGCGGCCGCCCGCGGCGATGGCCTTGGTGATGTCGCCGGAGTACTTGATGCCGCCGTCGGCCACCACAGGGATTCCATAGCGGTCGCCCATCTCGGCGCAGTGCAGGATCGCGCTGATCTGCGGCACGCCGATGCCCGCCACGACGCGCGTGGTACAGATCGAGCCGGGGCCGATGCCTACCTTGACGCAGTCCGCGCCCGCGCGGATCAGGGCCTCGGTGGCCTCGGGCGTGGCGACGTTGCCGGCGATCAGCTGGGCGTCGGGGAAGCGCTCCTTCACCTCGCGCACGCAGCGCATGATATTGGCGCTGTGGCCGTGGGCGCTGTCGAGCACGAGCACGTCCACGCCGGCGTCGATCAGCGCGCCCGCGCGGTCGAGGATGTCGCGCGTCACGCCGATGGCGGCGGCGCAGAGCAGCCGGCCCGCGTCGTCCTTGGCGGAGTTGGGGTATTTGAGGACCTTTTCGATGTCCTTGATCGTGATGAGGCCGCGCAGACGGTAATCGTCGTCCACGATCGGCAGCTTCTCGATGCGGTGATGGCGCAGGATCTCCTTGGCCTCGTCCAGCGTCGTGCCGACCTTGCCGGTGACGAGCCCGCTGCTCGTCATGACCTCGGAGATGCGGCGGCTCAAATCGGTCTCGAACTTCATGTCGCGGTTGGTGATGATGCCGACCAGACGGCCGTCCTCATCCACGACGGGCACGCCGGAGATGCGGTATTTGGCCATCAGCGCCTCGGCGTCGCCGAGCGTGTTGTCCGGCGTGAGGGAGAAGGGGTTGGTGATGACGCCGTTCTCCGAACGCTTGACCAGGTCGACCTGCTCGGCCTGCATGTCGATGGACATGTTCTTGTGGATAACGCCGATGCCGCCCTCGCGCGCGATGGCGATCGCCATGCGGTACTCGGTGACGGTGTCCATCGCGGCGCTCATGACCGGGATGTTCAGGCGCACTTTTTTCGTCAGATACGTGCTCAGATCCACGTCGGCGGGCAGCACGTCGCTCTCCGCCGGGACGAGAAGCACGTCGTCAAAGGTCAGACCCTCGCCGATGATGCGATCGGAATGCTCTCTCAGCTCCATACGCCGCTCCTTGTCAAATATGATTTTACTGCGGACAGAGATGATCAGCCGCAGTAATGTGTTCTTTTATAAAATTATATCAAGTTTTCGCCGCATGTCAACATCTTTTCCAGCTCGCTGAGGTCCCCGGCGATCGCGTCGGCGCCCGCCGCTTCAAGCTCTCCGGGCGCGGCGTAGCCGTAGCGCACGCCGATGCAGCGAAGGCCCGCCGCGTGCGCGCCGGCGACGTCGTACTTCGTGTCGCCGACGAGGACGCAGTCCTCTTTTTCCGCGCCGAGGGCGGCGACAACGCGCTCGACGATCTCCTGCTTGCTGTTGTTGTTCCCCGCCAGGCCGCTGCCGCGGACGACGGCGAAGCAATCCCGCATCCCGGCGCGCTGCAGCAGCTGCTCGGCCAGCTCCTGCGGCTTCGAGGTCGCGACGGCGAGCGTCAGCCCCGCCGCCCGGAGCGCCGCGAGGAAAGCCGTCATGCCGGGGAAGGGGCGGCTCTCGTACACGCCGACGGGGATATACCGCTCCTGAAACAGGCCGCGCGCCTCCCAGGCCTTCTCGTGCGAAAAGCCGTAGGCCTCCATGAACTTGTCCACCAGCGGCGGCCCGGCGAAGCAGCGCAGATCTTCAAGCTCGGCCGAAACGCCCAGCTTTTCCAGCGCGTACCGCGCGCTTTTGGCGATGCCCTCGACGGTGTCGTAAAGCGTGCCGTCAAAATCGAACAGAATAAAGTGAAACATCCGCTGAACTCCCGCTTTTTTGGGTATTATACAAAAGAAGCCCTCCGCCTGTCAATCACGGAGCGCGCGCGGAATATACATGGAGACAGATCGAAAAACACAAGGGAGGTCAACATGGAAACTTCTTACTTTCTCGGCGCGAACACCGCCGCCGGCTTCGTCTCGCTCTACGGCGGCTTCTGCCGCGGCGAGGGCGATTATCTGCGCGTCGTCAAGGGCGGGCCGGGCACGGGCAAATCCGGCTTCATGCGCGCGCTTGCGCGCGAGGCCGCGCGCCGCGGCTATGATACCGAGCTCGTCCGCTGCTCGGGCGATCCCGCCTCGCTGGACGGCCTGTATATCCCCGCGCTCGGTCTCGGCTGGGTCGACGGGACCGCGCCGCACGCCGCCGAGCCGGGCGTTTTCGGCGTGGATAGTGATTATGTCAACCTCGGCTGCTTTTGCCGCACTCCCTTCTCCGCCTCGGACGCCGCCCGCGCCCGCGCGCTGAGCGCGGCGTACAGAGAGCGCTACGGGCGCGCCTACGCTCTGCTCGCGGCGGGC
>JAFRDM010000060.1 GCA_017403885.1 Oscillospiraceae bacterium | reverse complement strand
GAGCCCATGGAGCCCGCATGACGGTGGACCGGGCCGCCGCCGTGGCTGGTGGGCGTATGGCCCTGGCCGTAACGCTTGACGACGCCGGCGTAGCCGTGACCCTTGCTGATACCGGTGACGTCGACCTTGTCGCCTGCTGCGAAGACGTCGGCCTTGATGACGTCGCCGACTTCGAGATTGCTGGAATCCTCAAGACGGAACTCCTTGAGGTGCTTGACGAAGCCTACGCCGGCGGACTTCAGGTGACCCTGCTCGCCCTGGCTGAGTTTCTTGCCGGCTACTTCCTCGTAACCGAACTGGACTGCCTCGTATCCTTCCTTCTCCTTGGTCATCTTCTGCACGACCACGCAGGGGCCGGCCTCGATGACGGTCACGGGAATGACCTTGCCAGTCTCATCGAAGATCTGCGTCATGCCGACCTTCTTGCCGATGATGGCTTTCTTCATTGTATTTCCTCCTAATGGTTATTGGTTACCTCGCTTGGTCCGCACGTTGGGCATGCGTCCAGAGGCTGGCAACTTAACCCGCCTGCACTCGCAAGCTGCAGGCAACGGGTTATGGACTGCGGGGTTTTGTTCCGCCTCCCTATTTTAATAAGGAAGCGCGCCGGGGTTATCCGATCTTTACAGCTTGATCTCGATCTCGACGCCGGCGGGGACTTCGAGATTCATCAGGGCCTCGACGGTCTTCTGGGTCGGGCTCATGATGTCGATGAGGCGCTTGTGGGTGCGGCGCTCGAACTGCTCGCGGCTGTCCTTATATTTATGGACGGCGCGGAGGATCGTGACGATCTCGGTCTTGGTCGGCAGGGGGATGGGTCCGGAGACCTTCGCGTCGGTGCGCTTGGCGGCCTCGACGATGGTCTCGGCGGCCTTGTCGATCAGCTGGTGATCGTAAGCCTTGAGACGGATGCGGATCATGTTTTTGTTGCTTGCCATGGTTTTTTCTCCTTTTTCGTACGTTTTGCGGCGGCATTGGGGACCGCCCTTCCTGCGTACGGACGAAACCTCAAATTTCCTGTACACTCAACCGTGCGTATCAGACCACGTCCGAAAAACAAACCGGCTCTCTTCAAGCCGGTCGATCCCCCGTCCATGCGATATACGCGTGCACCGGATAGGTTTCTTCCCGCCCGATCATGCATCCGGACAAAAGCCGGACGCCGGACATACTCCACGGAAGTTACCTCGCTGTGTTTGCGAGCAATCTCCCGCTTCATCGCAGTGCGCAAACGTGTGTTTTCACGCGCGCTCGAATAATATAACAGAGCGGTTACAGAAAGTCAAGCGTTTTTTCGTGATTTTTGCAAATTTTTTTGCCGCATTTTTGGGCAAGTCTACAAATTGTTTTTCTCCGCCCGGGAGTGTCTGTATCTTGTATCTCTTTTCATTCTCCGGCAGCCGTTTCCCGCCTTTTCTACAAATGGTAGAGTGCTTCTCCGACGCGCTCTACACCCTTTCCTCCGGGGCGTAGAGCGCTCCTTCGCCGCGGTAGTTTGCTTTTTTGCCGGCCGCGGGCCTATACTTGGCCAGGGCGCGAAGAGCGCCGATCCTGTCTACGGGAGGGATACATATGAGCTTTACCATACTGACCGATACCTCGGCCAATCTGCCGAAGGCCTATCTTCAGCGCAACGCGATCCGCACGGTCCCCTACACCTTTATGATCGACGGGCGGGAGCTGGAAGAGGCGCCGGACTTCGAGGGTCCGCGCTTTTACAGCGACATGCGCCGCGGGAAGATCGTCACGACCTCGCAGATCCCGCCGCAGCGCTATATCGATTTCTTCCGTTCGGAGCTTGAGCAGGGGCGCGACGTGCTGTTTGTGAGCATGTCCTCCGGTATCAGCGGTTCGTATCATTCCGCCTGCATCGCGGCGGAGGAGCTGCGCACGGAGTTCCCGGAGCGGAAGCTCCGTCTCGTCGACGCGCTGGGCGCCTCGCTGGGCGAGGGCCTGCTCGTGGTCTGGGCGGTACGCTACCGCAGGAGCGGCCTGAGCGTCGACGAGGCGGCCGACCGTCTGCTGGAACGGCGCTACGGCATGTGCCAGGTCTTTACGGTGGACGACCTGCGCTATCTCAAGCGCGGCGGGCGCCTGTCGAACCTTGCGGCGGCGGTCGGCACCGTGCTGCAGATCAAGCCGCTTCTGAAGGGCGACAACGAGGGGAAGATCGTCTGTTTTGACAAGCTGCGCGGCCGTCGGCGCGCGATCGAGGCCATGGCCGAGAGGTTCAACACCTTTGCGCTCCCCCAGCCCGGCCAGACCATCGGCATCGCGCACGCCGACTGCGAGGCGGATATGGATTATCTGATCTCGCTGCTGCGCCGTATGCGCGAGGGACTCGACATCATGACCGTCTGCTACGAGCCGGTGACCGGCTCGCACGTAGGCCCCGGGACGCTGGCGCTGTTCTTTGAGGGCAGCAAGGCCTTTCGGTAAGAGTATATATAAAAGGAAAGCGCTTCGGCGGATGCCGAAGCGCTTTCCTTTTCTTTTTTACCTCTTCACGCTTTTTTCCAGCTCTTCCGCTTCCCGCAGAAGCTCGCGCGCGCCCGCGTACAGGCGCTCCCCCGCCGCGGTGAGCGCAAAATGCGTCCGATCGCGCTCGCAGAGCGTCACGCCCAGCTCCCGCTCCAGCGCCGATACGGCGCGCGAGACAGAGGAATGGCTCTTGTACAGCCGCCGCGCAGCGGCGGAGAAACCGCCCGCCTCGCACAGCGCGGTGAAAATGCGAAGCTGCTCGAGTTCCATCAGTAGGCGAAGCCGTGCGGAAGCAGCGCAGAGAGCTTGTAGCTGACGTAGCGTTCGCCCGCCTTGGCGCAGAGCACCTCCATCTCGGGCGAGAACTCCGCGAGGAACTGGCGGCAGGCGCCGCAGGGCGTGCACCAGTTTTCACTGTCGGCGTAAATAGCGATGCGGCGGAAGCTGCGATGTCCCTCGCTGACAGCCTTGCAGCAGGCGGTACGCTCGGCGCAGATCGTGCTGCCCAGCGCAGCGTTTTCCACATTGCAGCCGGTGAAGACCGTGCCGTCGTCGCACTCGATCGCGGCGCCGACGGGGAAGCGGGAATAGGGAACATAGGCATTCATCGAGGCCGCCTTGGCCCGGGACATCAGTTCTCTGTCGGTCATTGTTATCCTCTCCTCAAAATATGTTTCTGCATCTCAGCTAAGCGATGCCGTGGTCGGCCGAAGCAGCTTGCAGGAGAACACGTGCTCTGATGACGGCTCTTTTGCGGACACAGCTCAGATATGTCGGGAAAAGCGCCGAGATCAGGGCCGGAAATCTCCTCACGCCGCCGGGGTCGATCCCGTCAGCCTTTGCTCAAGTAAGGTCTATTTCCCAGTTTTCGAAGTTGTAGAGCGGGTTGCCGGCGTTGGCGTCCACGCCCTTGATGACGCCGCGGTGGGTGATGATCTGCTGTTTTTCAAAGCCGAGAGGGATGATCGTGGCGTTGTTGCTCAGATAATAGCAGAAGGCGTAGTACGCGGTGGCGCGTCCGGCGTCGGCAGCGGCGAGGTAATTGTTGATGTAAGTCTCATAGCTCGGGTCATGCGAGCGCGTGTAGTTGATATTGGTATTCTCGTTGTCCTCATCGCGGACCTGCAGCAGCTCGGTCATGTCGAAATCGTTGCGCAGCTTGACCTCGGCGTAGTACATATCGTAGACGATGTATCGGTTCTCGCTGATCTCCAGTTCGCCGTCCTCCAGCGCCTGCAGATAGTCGTCCCAGGACAGCTCGTAGATCTTGACCGTGATGCCGATGGAGTTCATATCCTGGGCAAACTTGCGTGCCATGCCGGCCTTCGCGCTCGAATCGCTGCAGAGGATCATCGTGAAGGTCAGCTCGCCCGCGCCGGTCATGCTGTCGAAGCGGCCGTCGCCGTCGGAGTCCTTCAAGCCAAAGTTCTGCAGGATCGTTTTGCATTTTTCCAGATCGAAGCTCAGCGAATCGGCCAGCTCCGCGGGATAGGCCGCGCAGGTGGGATACATCGGGACGGCGGAGGCCACGCCGTTGCCGTGCAGCATCTGATCGGCAAGATACTCGCGGTCGAAGGCGTACTGCAGCGCGGCGCGGATGTTGTTGTAGCGGCAGGTGGCGCTCTCCTCGTTGAAGGCGATGTAATGCATGTTCGTCGTGGCGAAGGTGCGCGTCTCGTTCGAGCTGGCATAGCCGAGGTTGGTATAGCTGCTCGGGTCGTTGACGATCACGTCGATATAGGAATCTTCAAAGGCGGCGATGATGTCCTCGGCCGTGAAGTATTCCTTCAGGTAGATCACGTCCACCGGCAGGTGGTCGTAGCCGTTGTGGCCGTTGAAGGCCAGCAGCTCCGTTCCGGCCTCGTTATACATGTACGGGCCGCTGCCGAGCGGATGGGGATCGCCGTTGGTGCCGACCTTGACCACGGGGATGTTCAGCAGCTTGATGAACTGCTTGTTGGGGATGCCCAGTTCGATGATCAGCTGCGTTTCCGTCCAGGATACGCCCTTGACGCTTGCAAAGCGGCCGGTAAAGCGGTCGGAATGGATACAGTACTCGATCGACATGCGCATATCGTTGCCCGTGACGGGCGAGCCGTCGTGGAACACATGCGTCGTGTCGTAGGTCAGCGTCCAGGTCTTGCCGTCCTCCGAGACGCTCCAGTCCGTGATCAGTCCCGCGCCGGGGATGACCTCGAAGTTGTTGTCGACCTCGACGAGGTTTTCGTAGACCAGCGAACAGATCAGTTGGTTGGAGTGGTTCGTTGCGACGGACGGGTTCAGAGAGAAGTTGCTGTTGGAATTGAGCGAGAACACGCGGTCCGCCGCAAAGCCCTTCTCGATATCACGCCCGCCGGTGGAAACGGGAATGCCGCCCGTTCCGGCGTCTTTTGCGCCGCAGCCCGACGCAGCGAACAGCATCGCCGCAGCGAGCGCGGCGGTCAGGATCCGTTTGACAGTCTTTCTCATCTTTCTACCTCAATACGATTGCGGCCGCCTGGCTGCCGCGGCGGCCTCCGGTATAGCGGTGCGACCAGTATTTCTCGTGCATGCAGACCGTGCATTCCTCCGAGACGTCGATATGCTCCGGGCGCAGCCCGAGCTGCACGAGCCGCCGCGCATTTGCCGCGCGCAGATCCACCAGCGTCTTGCCGTCGGCGCGGCGCGCAAAGAGCCCTTCCGTCTCGCCGCCGAGATATTCCGACACCGCGTCGGGCACGTCGTCGTCCGTCTCGAAGCAGCAGCGGCCGATGGCCGGGCCGAGCGCACAGCAGATATCCTCTCTTTCGGCGCCGAGCGCGCACATCGCCTCAACGGTGTTTTTCAGGATGTCGCTCACCGAGCTGCGCCAGCCGCAGTGCACGGCTGCGATCACGCCCGCACGTCCGTCGCAGAGCAGGGCGGGCACGCAGTCGGCCGTGAAGCACATCAGCGGCAGACCGCGCACGGCGGTGACGAGCCCGTCCGCCTCATAGGGCACCGCGGACAGGCAGACGTGGCGATCTTCCTCCGTCACGGTGCGCACGGCGCTGCCGTGAACCTGTTTGGTGACGGCGGCTTCGTCTATCCCCACGCCCATCAGCGCGCAGACGCGGCGGTAGTTCTCGCGCACGCACGCCGGGTCGTCGCCGCGGTTCGAGCCGAGGTTCAGCGACGAGTAGATCCCCTCGCTGACGCCGCCGAAGCGCGTCGTGAAGGCGTGGCGCGCGCCGATCACGGACGAGCTCATATAGATGAGGCCGTTTTCGTTGTTTTCCGTAAATGCCATAGCGTTTCCTTTATTTCTCGAATCTCCCGCAGCACTCTTTGTACTTCAATCTCCGGCTGCCGTCGGCCTTCATCTTGCCGCAGGGGCAGGGGTCGTTGCGTCCGGGCTTGGGGACCTTTTTGACGGGCTTTTTCTTTACCGGCTCGCCGCCTACGTTGGCCGCGGCGTTTTTGGCCACGGACTTGCGCTCGACCGGCTGCTCCTTGCGGACGCGGACGGTGAACAGGCGGCGCACTGTCTCCTCGCGGATCCCCTGCACCATGGCCTCGAACATGTCGAAGCCCTCCTGCTTATAGGCGTCGATCGGCTTGGTCGAGCCGTAGCCGCGCAGACCGATGCCGCGCTTGAGCTCGTCCATCGCGTCGATGTGATCCATCCAGTATTCGTCGACCACGCGCAGCATGATCACACGCTCGAGCTCACGCAGCAGGGGCGTCACGCCGTCGGGCATCAGGCCGAAGGCCTTTTCACGCTCGGCGTAGACCTCCCTCGCCCGCTTTTCGACCGCCTCGGCGAGCTTTTCGCATTTGACATATCCGCCGAAAGCGTTCAGATCGATTTCCCCGCGGCGCAGGAACAGTTTTTCAAAGGGCTGCAGCGCGTCGTCGAGCTGGGTCTCCGTCTCCGCCCCGCCGCCGCCGAGCGCGTCGGTGACCGTGGTACGGATAAAGTCGTGCGTCATGGACATGATCTGCTCGCGCAGATCCGCCCCGTCGAGGACCTTGCGGCGCTCGCCGTAGATGATCTCGCGCTGCTGGTTCATGACGTCGTCGTATTCCAGCACGCTCTTGCGGGTCTGGAAGTTGCGGCTCTCGACGGTTTTCTGCGCCTGCTCGATGGCGCCCGAGAGCATTTTGTTGTCCAGAGGCATGTCCTCGTCGACCTTGAGCGCCTCCATCATGTTCATGATGCGCTCAGAGCCGAAGAGACGCATGATATCGTCGTCCAGGGAAAGGAAGAAGCGGCTTTCACCCGGGTCGCCCTGTCGGCCGGCGCGGCCGCGCAGCTGGTTGTCGATGCGGCGCGATTCGTGCCGTTCGGTGCCGAGGATGAACAATCCGCCCGCCGCTTTGACCTTTTCGGCCTCGGCGGAGGTCACCTTTTTATGGGCGGCGAGACGCTCGGCGAAGAGCCTGCGCGCCTCGAGGATCGTCTCGTCCTCGGTTTCGGCGTAGCCGGTGGCCTCGGCGATGGCGAGATCGTCAAAGCCCGCCTTGCGCAGGTCGGTCTTGGCGAGGTACTCGGCGTTGCCGCCGAGCATGATGTCCGTGCCGCGGCCGGCCATGTTCGTGGCGATGGTGACGGCGCCGAGCTTGCCCGCCTGGGCGACGATCTCGGCTTCTTTTTCATGATACTTGGCGTTGAGCACGGTGTGCGGCACGCCGCGGCGCTTTAACAGCGAGGAGATGAACTCGCTCTTCTCGATCGAGACCGTGCCGACCAGCACGGGCTGGCCCTTTTCGTGGCAATCCACGATCTGCTGGATGATCGCGCGGTGCTTGCCGCCTTCGTTCTTGAAGACCACGTCGGGATTGTCGATGCGGATGACGGGCTTGTTCGTCGGAATCTCAATGATGTCGAGATGGTAGATCGCATCGAATTCCTCGCTCTCGGTGGCGGCCGTGCCGGTCATGCCGGAGAGCTTGCCGTAGAGACGGAAATAATTCTGAAAGGTGATCGTCGCGAGCGTCTTGTTCTCTTTCTGAACGTCGACGTGCTCCTTGGCCTCGATGGCCTGGTGCAGGCCCTCGGAGTAGCGGCGGCCAAGCATCAGACGGCCGGTGAACTCGTCGACGATGATGATCTCGCCGTCCTTGACGATATAGTCGATATCGCGTTTCATGATGCCGTGGGCCTTGAGCGCCTGATTGATGTGATGCGAGAGCGTGGTGTTCTCGATATCCGCCAGGTTTTCCAGACCGAAGGCACGCTCGGCCTTCGCGACGCCGCGCGCGGTCAGCGTGGCGGTGCGGGCCTTCTCGTCGACGACATAATCGGCGTCGAGATCCTCGCTCTCCTCCTCCTTCTCGTCGACGGATGCGTAGACCACCCGCTTGAGACGGGAGACAAAGTCGTCCGCCTGACGGTAGAGGTCGGTGCTCTCGTCGCCCTGGCCGGAGATGATCAGCGGCGTTCTTGCCTCGTCGATGAGGATCGAGTCGACCTCGTCGACAATGGCAAAGACGTGTCCGCGCTGGACCATGTCGCGCTTGTAGAGCGCCATGTTGTCGCGCAGATAGTCGAAGCCCATCTCGTTGTTCGTGCCGTATGTAATGTCGCAGGCGTAGGCCGCGCGGCGCTCCTCGCTCGTGAGGCCGTGGACGATCAGGCCGACGGACAGGCCCATGAAGCGGTGCACCTTGCCCATCCACTCGCTGTCGCGGCGGGCCAGGTAGTCGTTGACGGTGACGATGTGCACGCCCTCGCCGCGGAGCGCGTTGAGATAGGCGGGCAGCACGGCGACGAGCGTTTTGCCTTCGCCGGTCTTCATTTCGGCGATGCGGCCCTGATGGAGCACGATGCCGCCGATGAGCTGGACGTGGAAGGGCTTCATGCCCAACACGCGCCAGGCGGCCTCGCGGGCCGCGGCGAAGGCCTCGGGCAGGATGTCGTCGGTCGACTCGCCCTTCGCAAGGCGTTCGCGGAACTCGCCCGTTTTGGCCTGCAGCTCCTCGTCGCTGAGTGCGGCGTAGGTCTTGTCCAGCCGCTCGATCGCGTCGGCGATGGGATATATGTTTTTCAGTTCGCGTTCGGAATAGCTTCCGAAGATCTTATCCAAAAGTCCCATGGATGGTACATGCCTTTCCTGTCGTACGCTCCTGTGAATGAAGAGCATATTATTACAAAATAAGAGTATAGCATAAGTTTTTGCAGAATAAAAGTAAATTCTTGTGCTTTGAAAAAGGCTATGGTAAAATATCTTGATAGTTTACGAGCATACAGGGAGGGACGGCAATGGAACATCAGCTGCGCCACCGCGTCATTTGGCGGCTCTTTCGTCCGCTGGTCCGGCTAATCCTCTTTATCCGCTTCAATTACCACTGCCGGACGGTCGTGCCCGAGGGACCGTTCATCCTCGTGTGCAACCATGTCACCGACTGGGATCCGCTGCTCGTCGGCGCGTCCTTCCGCCGGCAGATGTATTTTCTCGCGAGCGAACACATCATGCGTCTCGGCTTCGTCTCGCGCCTGCTCGACTGGCTCGTGCATCCGATCGTACGCCAGAAGGGCGGCAGCGCCGCGGGCGCGGTCAAGGAAATGCTGCGCGCGCTCAAGGCCGGCTGCAGCGTCGCCCTGTTTCCGGAGGGCAACCGCACCTGGGACGGCGTAACGCGCGATTTCCCCGCCTCGACGGGCAAGCTGGTGAAAACCAGCGGCGCTTCCCTTATCACCTTCCGCCTGCGCGGGGGCTATCTGTCCTCTCCGCGCTGGTCGGGCAACACGGCGCGCCGCGGCGAGATGCGCGGCGAGCTGGTAAAGGTCTACACGCCCGAAGAGCTCAAGGGCATGACCGCGCTGCAGATCAACGCCGCGATCGCGCGCGACATCCATGTCGACGCCTTCGAGGATCAGCGCAGCCGTCCGGTGCTCTATCGCGGGCGGCGGCTGGCGGAAAATCTGGAAACGCTGCTCTTTATCTGTCCGAAATGCTTCTCGCGCGGGACGCTCCGCTCCGCGGACGACTATTTTTCCTGCAGCCGCTGCGGCTTTGAGACGCGCTACGCGCCGACCGGCGTTTTCGTCGGCGGCGACGCGCCCTTCTCCGACGTGCGCAGCTGGAACCGCTGGCAGGACAAGCAGATCGAAAAGCTGTGCAGCGAAACCAAGGACGGCGAAGCGATCTTCTCCGACGAGGGACTGGAGCTTTACAGCGTCCAGACGGGACGCTCGAGCGAGCTGATCGCCCGGGGCGACATCGCGCTCTACCGCGACCATCTCGAGCTGCCCGGCGGCATTTCGCTGCCCATCCGTGAAATCACGGGCATGTCTCTGCGCGGCCCGACAGATCTGTATATCGGCAGCGCCAACGGAAGCAGCTTCCTTCTGCGCACGCATCTGGCGCTGTGCACGCACAAGTATCTTTCCGCCTGCATCCTCCTCGGCAGTCCCGTCGGCGTAGGCGTTTGACATGGCAAGTTGAGAAAAACGGGGTAAAAAGACATGAACGCATTCGGTTTTGACAACGACAAATACGTCAAGCTGCAGTCCCAGAACATCCGCGACCGCATCGCCCAGTTCGGCGGCAAGCTGTATCTGGAGTTCGGCGGCAAGCTCTTCGACGACTACCACGCTTCGCGGGTGCTGCCCGGCTTCAAGCCGGACAGCAAGGTGCGCATGCTCCTCGAGATGAAGGACGTGGCCGAGATCGTCATCGCCATCTCCGCCGACGACATCGAGCGCTCGAAGCGCCGCGGCGACCTGGGCATCACCTACGAGGACGACACCCTGCGTCTGATCGACGCCTTTCGCGGGATCGGGCTGTATATCGGCAGCGTCGTCGTGACGCACTACCGCGGCCAGGCCATAGCCGACAAGTTCATGAAGCGGCTCGAGGCGCTGGGCGTGCGCACTTACCGGCACTTTATCATTCCCGACTACCCCTCCAACGTCGCGCTGATCGTCTCGGACGAGGGCTTCGGGAAGAACGATTACATCGAGACCGAGCGCAGTCTCATCGTCGTGACGGCGCCCGGCCCCGGCAGCGGCAAGATGGCCACCTGCCTGAGCCAGCTCTATCACGAGCACAAGCGCGGCATCGACGCCGGCTACGCCAAGTTCGAGACCTTCCCGATTTGGAACCTGCCGCTCAAGCACCCGGTCAATCTGGCCTACGAGGCCGCGACAGCCGACCTTGACGATGTGAACATGATCGACCCCTTCCATCTCGAGGCCTACGGCAAGACCACGGTCAACTACAACCGCGACGTCGAGATCTTCCCCGTGCTGGAAGCGATCTTCAAGTCCATCTACGGCGAAAGCCCGTACAAGAGCCCCACCGACATGGGCGTGAATATGGCGGGCTACTGCATCTTTGACGACGAGGCCTGCTGCAAGGCCTCGAAGCAGGAGATCATCCGCCGCTGGTACGCCGCCGCCTGTGCGGTGCGTCAGGGCCTGTCCGAGCCCTCGGAGATGCGCAAGATCGAGCTGATCATGAATTCGCTCGACATCGGCGCGAAGGACCGCCCCGTCGTCGGCGCCGCGCTCGCGCGCGCCGACGAGACCGGAGCCCCCGCCGTCGCGATCGAGCTGGCGGACGGGCGGATCGTCACCGGAAAGACCAGCTCGCTGCTCGGCGCCTCCTCGGCCTGTCTGATGAACGCGCTCAAGGCTCTCGCAGGCATTGACAAAAAGCTGCCTTTGATCGCGGCGGGCGTGATCCAGCCGATCCAGCACCTGAAGGTGGAGCATTTGGGCAACCACAATCCGCGCCTGCATACCGACGAGCTGCTGATCGCGCTTTCGATCTGCGCGGTGACGAATCCGATGGCGGAGCTCGCCATTGACCAGCTGGGCAAGCTGCGAGGCTGCGAGGCGCACTCCTCCGTCATCCTCTCGCACGTGGACTCCGACCTGTTCAAGAAGCTCGGCGTGAACATTACCTTCGAGCCGAAGTATCAGGCCAAGAAACTGTATCATAAGTAAAGGGAGGGCGCCTGTCATGCCTACTGCCTGGAACCGTACCCCCGAGGAATTCCACAAAATCTACGTCGCCAACACCGACGCCTTTTACCGTGTCGGCAGCATCGCTCTGGCCGAGGAGCTCGACAAGTTCATGACCTCCTGCGCGCTCGGACTGTGGAGCAAGGCCGGCAGCATCACACAGCGTCACGTCGACATGGCCAACCAGATCTATTCCCGCAGCCGCCCGCGCCCGACCTGGATGCTCTGGACGCTGACGAGCTCGGTATGCGACAGCGAGGTCTTTCTCCCGCCGGTCTTCTTCTGGAACCTGGCCGAGAGCGACGCCAAGCGCGGCAGCGAGACCTCCCGCACCTTCATCCGGATGCTGACGAACATCCTGCTCTATCTTGCGGCCGTCGACGACGACGTGACCTATGCCGAGGCCGAATATATCACCGAGTGCACCGACAAGCTGACCGCCATCTGCGACACGAGCGGCGTGCGCAAGTCCAAGGAAGCGCTCAACCCCCTCGACTTTGTCACCAGCGGCGAGCCGAGCTTTACCGACAAGCATCCGCCCCAGACGCAGACCTCCGGCGGCAAGCCGGAAACGAACGCGAAAACAGAGGCGCCGGAGAAGAAGCCCGATCTCGACGAACTGCTCTCCGAGCTTGACGGGCTCATTGGGCTGGAGAACATCAAAAAGGACATCAAGAGCCTGATGAACCTGATCAAGGTGCGCAAGCTGCGCGAGCAGAACGAGCTGCCCGTCGCTCCGATGTCGATGCACATGGTCTTCATGGGCAACCCCGGCACGGGCAAGACCACGGTGGCGCGGCTCGTCGGCGGGCTCTACGCCGCGATCGGCGCGCTGGAAAAGGGCCAGCTTGTCGAGGTCGACCGCTCCGGTCTCGTGGCGGGCTACGTCGGGCAGACCGCCCTCAAGACGCAGGAGGTCATCAAGTCCGCGCTCGGCGGCGTGCTCTTCATCGACGAGGCCTATTCCCTCTCCGGAGGCGGCGAGAACGACTTCGGCCGCGAGGCCATCGAGACGCTGCTCAAGGCCATGGAGGACCACCGCGACAATCTCGTCGTGATCGTGGCGGGCTATACCCAGCCGATGCGCGAATTCCTCGACTCCAATCCCGGACTCGAGTCGCGCTTCAACAAATTTTTCTTCTTCCAGGACTATACCGGGCCGGAGCTCATGGGCATCTTCCTGCTGCAGTGCAAAAAGAACGGCTATGTACTCAGCGAGGAGGCCGACGCCGCGGCGAGGAAGCTCTTCGACGAGCTCTATGCCGAGCGCGGCGAAAACTTCGGCAACGGCCGCTACGTCCGCAATCTCTTCGAGGACATGGTCGTGCGCCACGCCAACCGTATCGCCCTGATGGAGGGAGAGCCGACGAAGGACGATCTCATGACCGTGCTGCCGCAGGACCTCGAGGACGAGGACGAGGAAGCCGACGGAGAGGAAGCCGAAGAATAAACCGGAAAACAAAAAAGAGGACGCCCCCGGCGTCCTCTTTTTTTGTCATGTATGCGTCACTCGATGTCCAGGATATCGCAGAAGCCGGTCACTTCAAACACTTCCTGCACGACCTCGTTGACGTTTTTGATCTTCAAGCCGCCCTTGCCGCTCATGCGCTTGTGCGCGGAGAGCAGTACGCGAAGGCCCGCGGAGGAGACATAGTCCAGGTTTTCCAGATCCAGGACCAGGCAGTCCGCGTCTTTCATGGAGTTCTCCAGCTCCGCCTCCAGATGGGGGGCGGTCAGGGTATCCAGATGCCCCTCCAGCGCGAGGCACAGGGTCGTTCCGTTTTGCTTTTTCGTGATGGTCATGTTTTTCTCCTTTCGATCAGCCGAAGCTCTTGCTTACAGTCATATCGACTTTTCCGCTCCGAATGGCGATCTTAACCCCGTCCGCCACGCTCCGCAGAACCGACTTTTCATACTCGTCCCATTCGGGGCTCGTCTCCGGGTGGACCAGCAGATCCTTGTAAACCTCGTCCGGAATATCATTTTCGCTAACGTCCGGGTAGGTGGCCATCGCCTCCTCGAACAGATCGCGCAGCTTTCCGAGGAAGGTCCTGGCCGCCTCGTTCCGGCGGGAGGTCGTGGACTGGATCAGAAGGTCCCGCTTTTCCTTGTCCATCACGGTGTTGGTGGACAGATGCAGATCGAAATCGCGGCCCTCGTTGGCAAGCCAGAAGCAGGCCTTCATCTCGCCCGTCACGCTGCGGACAAGGCTGAGCATCTCCTCCGCGCAAAGGCGGAGCTGCAGCTCTTCCTTGTGGCTCAGCCCGCGGTACTGAGCCGCTCTCTCGACTTCCTTGACGACGTCTTCATAGCCGTAGCCCTGATTGTCGATCCGGATAATGTCAGATTTCATGGTCTCTTTTCCTTTCTGTGATATGACAAGTGCTTTCGGCGACACTTTTTATTTATCATATACTATTAACAGTAAAACTGCAAGTACAAACACAGGCGCTCGCGAACAAAAAGGGACCGGCTCCGCCCAGGAAAAGGCAGAGTCGGTCTTTTTCATTTAAAGCTCACGCGCGGCTTGTAGAATTCAAAGATCACCGCGTCCTGGCCCTTCTCGTTGCGCGGCTCGTGCGAGGTCCACGCCACACGCATCGCGCCCATAAGCTCGGCAAAGCGGACCGCGAGAGGGCGCTTCACCAGCTTGTAGGCGATGAACTGCGGACGGGCGAGGAAGTTCAGCAGGCAGTTGCGCAGAAGGAAGCCCTGCAGAGCGCTGCGGTCCTTGTACTCGTCGGTCGCGAGCTGTCCGCGCAGAAGCTCGGGCGCATGGAAGCGGAACCATGCGACGATCATGGGGTTGAAGCTTTCGATGCAGACCTCGCCCGGATAGGCGGCGAGCAGGTCGTAGGTCTTCCTGCACAGCTCGCGGTTGCGCCGCCCGGTCTTGAGCTCGCAAATGATCGCGCCGCGTCCGCGCACCGTGTTCAGCACATCGGAGAAGAGGGGGATGCGCTCGTCGGTGCCGCAGAGGGGGAATTTCTGCAGCTCGGAGAAAGTGTAGTCGTCCACACGTCCGTCGACGCCGCAGACGCGCCTGAGCGTGTCGTCGTGGAACACGACGACCTGGCCGTCGCGCGTCAGCTGAACGTCCAGCTCCATACCGTAGCCGGCGGCGGAGGCCAGCTCGAAGGCCTTGAGAGAATTCTCCGGCACGCTCCTGTCGCGGCTGTGCAGACCGCGGTGGGCGAAGTTGCGGCCCCAGAAGGGCGCCTTCTGTCCCCTGGTCGCCCGGCCGGGCGCGAGCAGGAAGACCGGCAGCGCGACGGCGGCCGCGCCGCAGGCAAGCAGGATCTTTTCGGATTTTTTCATGATCGCATCTCCTTAATCGTCCGCGCCGAGGGCCTCGAGACCGGTGACGTTCGCGACCTTGCCGGATTTGATGTTCTTGACCAGCGCGGTGAAGACCGTGCAGCTCAGAAGGGTGAGGATGCAGGCGTAGACCGGCAGCGCGCGCCAGGCCATCGCGGCCTTGAGCACCAAGCCGAGCAGGATGGGCGTGACGGTCTGCGCAGACATGGAGGCGGCGTAGTAGTAGCCGGTGAATTTGCCGATCCGCTTCGACGAACAGAGCTCGACGACCATCGGGAAGGAGCAGTTGTGTACCAGCGCCATGCCGAAGCCCTTGAGCACCCATACGGCATAGAGCAGCACCGGGAAAGTGAACTCGCCGTGCGCAGAGCCCGCCTTGACCAGATTGGTCGGCCGCACGAAGCACATGACGATCAGGCCCGCGAAGGTGATCATCAATCCGGTGGAGATCGTCCACTTGCGGCCAATCTTCTCGGCGATGCCGCCGGCGATCGCAAAGCCGATCACCGAGGCCAGACCGCCGAGGATCGTGAGGATCATCGTGGCGCTGGAAACGGACTTGAGATAGTAGATGACGTAGTTGCCGATATAAGTGCCCAGGGCATTGTCGGACATAAACCACAGGAACTCCGCGCCGAGGATGGCGAGGAGCATGGCTTTGTTTTCGCGGCTCATGGGCTTGTCGTCGTCGATCGGCGTGGCGACCGCGGCCAGCTGCTCGCCCAGTTCCATCTCGCCCTTGAGCTTCTCGGCCAGTTCGTTCTCGCGGATGGTCTTGAAGAGGACAAGCGCAGAGATCACCATCAGCACGGAGGCAATGATGAAGGGCATTTCAATGACCCAGATATTGCGCTCGGCCGCCGGGGCGTTGATATAGGAACTGAGAACGAACTTCAGGCCCAGCACCGTGGCGAAAGCGCCGCCGAAGTAGCCCATGATGTTGATGATGCCGTTGGCCTTGGCGCGCAGGGGCTTGGGCGTGATGTCCGGCATGAGCGCGACAGCCGGGTTGCGGTACATCATCATAAAGATCAGCACGACGCCCATCATCGCCACCATGCCGACAATGTTGTGGCGGTGGAAGAACAGCGGGATAAAGGGGAAGGCGACCGCCGAGACGAAGGTGCCGACCAGAATATAGGGCATGCGCTTGCCGATGGGCGTCTTCGTCCTGTCGGAGAGGTTGCCGAAGATCGGCAGCAGGATCAGGGCAGCAAGATTGTCGCAGGCCATGATGATGCCGACGATCCACTGGACGTTCAGGATCTTGTCCGGGTCGCTGGCCTTGAGTTCCGCCGAGGACATCTCATAAATGTGGTGGGCGAAGATGTCCGTCAGAAAGGTCGGGCACCAGGAGTCGTAGACCTGCCAGAGCAGGAGGATGCCGAAAAAGGCAAAGCCGATAAGCGCCGTCCGCCTGTAGTTCAGCTTCAGGCCGCCGTTTGCCGGGTTTTCCATCGTTTTTCTCCTTTCTTTCTGTTTGGGCGTTCAGTAGCCCAGCCGCATGTCGAGCTGCTCGTAGGAACCGTAGCCCATGGCCTTCGACATGCTCTCGGCCAGGATGACGTCGTTGATGTGATAGGCCTGGATGAACGAACGCATGCCCATCGCGTCATACTGACGGAAGTCCAGCGCGTAAACGCGGTGGTAATGCTGCGTAAGGTAGAGCACGAAAGGATTGCCGTAGGAGTCCTTGTACACGACGCAGTTCGGCCCGTCGGGCAGATCGTTGTTCGTGAGCACCGTCATCGTATGGTCGCCGCCGAGGAAGGCCATATATTTATTGAAGATGCTCGACTGGCTCATGTCGATCACAGGCTCGGCGGTGAAGGTCGTGCCGTTTTTGTAAATATCCATCACGATATCGCCGGGCGGATAGTAGGCGTAGAGACGGTCGGTCTCCAGCTTGGAGGGCTGCGGCGAGGTGGAGTAGAACGAGCCGAGGAAGTCGCCCATGTCCATTTCGGTGTACTCCGAGAGCGGGACGGGCTCGAAATCCGCCATGCGGCAGAAGGTCTCGTAAGCGTAGTACGCGCCCAGAGCCGACCAGTGGTGGTCGGTGCGGAAGTAAATATATTCGCTGTTGTGACGGATCAGCGTGTTGAACACGTTGACCTTTATCACGTCGTCGTTCTCCGTCTCAAACTTGAAGGCGATCGCCTTGCCCTGATCGTCCATGCCCAGACGGTCGAGCAGATCGGAGGAGAGCAGGATGCCGACGCTCGCGGGGATCGGCATATCGAAGAAGCGCACGTCGTATTCCTTCGCGATGCCGGCCGCGCGGCTGACCATGTTGGCGTTGAGCGTCGTGAGGTTCTCGTTGAAGGAGAATTTCTCGAAGGCCGCGCCGCCGATCTGCAGCGCCGCGCCGTGGATGACCTTTTCGTCGTTGTCTCCCAGACCGCCCCAGGTCTCGACCGACTCGGTCGGCGTGTCGATCTCCTCATAGTAGGGCGTGGGCTCCGGCGTCGGGACGGGCGTAGGCTCCGGCGTGGGCGTCGGCTCGGCGGACGGATCG
>JAFRDM010000059.1 GCA_017403885.1 Oscillospiraceae bacterium | reverse complement strand
TCGGGTTCGGGCTCGGGTTCGGGAGTAATGTCTTCTATCACGGAGATCAGCGACATCACGGCGCGCAGGCATACGCCGCCGCCTCTGGGAACGACCAGGAAGTAGTTCCCGTCGCTGTCTTTCTGAAGGGCCATCTGCGTGCCGTCGCCGTTATACGCGCCGTCGACCTGATAGCCGTCCGCCACAGCGATATACAGCGTGACGTTGTCGCCTTCCTTGGCCACGTCGTAGCCGTCGCTCTTGGTGGTGCCGCCCAGAGACAGCGTGCCGCCCTCCGTGGGCTGCTCGAGCTTGATGATGTAGAGGATGTTCTGCTCGACCTGCTCGGCGATCTCGGCGCTCTTGGCGTTCATCTCGTCGAGCTCTTCCGCCGAAAGGTCGGGATCCGACTCGGAATTTCTGGTGACGGCCGTGACAGCATGTCCATCCTCATCCAGATCGACCTTCCAGACCGTCAGAGTCAGATCCTCGGCATTGCCTTCAAACTGGATGGAGCTCGTGCTGCCGGAGATCGTGCCGTCGACGGTCACCCTGACCTCCTTGGGAACGACGTCGGACGGGGTGGCCGTGTGGATATAGAGCGCGTTGTCGGCGCTGATATCACCGTTTACCGTAACGTTGACCGAGCCCTGAGTGGCGGCGCCGATCGAGAGACCGGTGGAGGAGGCCTTGTCGGAGGAGGTCTCGGCGCTGACGCTGCCGTTGAGGATCAGAGTGACGCTGCTGTCGGAGTAGGCGCCTACGCCGACGGCGCAGGTTTCACCCTCGCCGGAGGCCGTGACGTCGCCGTTCACGGTCGCGTCGGCCTGGGCATTCGAATGGGCCGTCACGGCAACGCCCTGCGCGAACCGACCGTCCGCGCTGACGTCGCCGTTCACGGTGACGGAAGCTGTGGCGTCCTGAGTGGAGAAAACGCCCAAGCCTATTGCATCCGCGGAGGAATCTGCGCTGACGTCGCCGTTGAGAGTGACGACGGCTTCGCCGCCGTCCTGCGCGGTGACGTCGACGGCGTGTGCGGTGCCGACCGCCGCATCCAGAGTGGCCGTGACGCCGCCCCCGACGGTCACGTTCGTGACGCCGTCTTTGTTGGCAAGAGCGTCTACGCCGCAGGAATTGGCGTTCGCGCCCCCGTGTCCGGCGTCGGAGGAAACATCGCCCTCGACCGTGACTTCGCTCGTGCCGCCTTCGGACGACTCGGCGGACACGCCCGTGGCGCCGTACTCGCCGGAAACCGTGACGTCGCCGCCGACGGTAACGGAAGCGGAGGCAGAGGTGGAATCGATCTCGACATAGACGAACTCACCTGCTTCGGAGTCATAGTACGAGTACGAGCCATGCGCGTCGGCTGACACGCCGACGACATGGTCGGGATTACCGGAGACGCTGATGTCGCCTTCGACGCTGACGGAGGCGGACCCGCTGTCGCCTGATGCGGCTGCGCTGACGATACGCGAATCAGCATACGCCTCAGAGGGGGTCATGTCCAGTTCAACGTCGCCGCCGACCGAAATCTCGGACGTGCCGCCGTTCTGCACGGCCGCACTGACGGCGTCGGCATTGTTTTGCGCGATGACAGTAACGTCTTCACCGACAGTAACGACAGAGGAACCATTGTCCTCTGCGTAGGAAGATACACCGATTGCGTCGGCGGATTCTTCGCCGTTTCCCTCGGCATAGACGCTGCCCTCGACCGTTACGGTGGAGACGCCGCCCTCGGCGGCATGGTTTTCAATGCCGGTGGCCTGATCGGATGCGAATACGGTGACGTCGCCGCCGACGGTCACGTCGCTGGTGCCGGTGGTCGAGTCGAGACCGGTATCCAGATACTCGCCGGCTTCTTCATTCCATTCCGTGGAAGAGGCGTGGACGTCGGCGGCGACGCCGGTGGAAACGCTCGCTTCGCCGCTGATCAGGACGTCTTCGCCGACGGTCACTTCGACCGTACCGGAGGCCTGCTCGACATTGGTATACACGCCGGTGGCGCTGCCCGATTCTTCAGAAGAGAGGATATCCGCGTTGACGGTGCCGTCTACGGTCACAACGGACGTGCCGCCGTCTTCGGCGGCTGCTTCGATCCCGGTGACATAGCCTTCGGCGCTGACGGCGACGTCACCGCCGACGGAGACGGTGCTGCTGGAGCTGGAGGAGGTGACGTCGACCCAGGTGTAGGTCTCGCTCTCCTCGTTCCATACCTCATAGTCAGCCTGCGCGTAGGACTGGATGCCGTGCGCGTCACTTGCCTCGCCGGAAACGTTGAGACTGCCTTCGATGGTGACCTCGGCGGCGCCCGACTCACCGGTGGCGTAGCTGTAAACGCCCGTGCCGCCGTTCTCGTCCGTCACCGCGGGCTCAAGATCCATGATGACGTCGCCTTCGACGCTGACGGAGGCTTCGCCGTCCAGCGCGTAGGCGTACACGTCCGTGCCCGCGGGAGAGGTGCCGATGACGTCTCCGCTGACGCTGACCTCCGAGGAGCTGCCGCTGCCGCTGGCTCCGACGGGATTGATGTGGTTATACTCTGCTTCGCTGTCGACGGCCTGCTGGTACACGTCGCCTTCAACGTTGACGGTCGCGCCGCCGTAAGCCCATACGGCGTTTCCGTTCGTGGTAACGGTGACGTTCCCGACCGTAACGGTGTCGCCGTCGCCGACCAATACGCGGCCGTTGGTGTCTTCTGCCGCAAAAGCCGCCGGCCCGAGGCTGAGCAGCATGCAGAAGACAAGGACGCTGGAGAGGATGCGCTTCCAATCCTTCATACCTGATTCCTCCGTTTTGTTATTCCATGTGGCTGAAGAAAAAACTTCCGTTTTCCCTGCTGACGGGGATAGATATATACATTATAAAGAAAAATGTATAAAAAAGTCAATATATTTTTACAAAATAAAGACAAAAATAAACAGAGCCGTAAAAACGGCTCTGTTTTTCTGCGTCAATGTGAAAATCAGGTCCTTTTCCACTTCGCGCCGTGGGGAATGTCGGTCAGCTCGATGCCGGCGGCTTTGAGCTCGTCGCGGATGCGGTCGGCTTCGGCGAAGTTCTTGGCCTTCTTCGCGTCCTGACGGGCGCGGATCTTCGCCTCGATCTCCGGGTCGGACTCGCCGCTCTCGGAGAGGATCGTGAACGCACCGGCTGCAAGGTTTTCCTTTTTCAGCTCCTCGCGCTTTTTCGCGGCCTTGTCGATCAGGCTCAGGCTCAGCACACGGTCAAAGTCCGCGATCGCGGCGAGCTTGGTGAAGTCGTTGGTCGGGACTTTCAGCACGTCGTAGAGCGCCGTCACGGCGAGCGAGGTGTTCAGGTCGCTGTCGAGCGCCTTGCAGAACTTTTCCTTCATGGCAAGGAAAGCCGCCTCGTCCAGTTCGCCGTCGTCGGGCTTCAGCGCGGCGATGCGCGCGATCAGCTTGTTGTAGGCCGACTGCGCGTTGTCCAGGTTCTCCCAGGTGAAGACCAGGGCCTTGCGGTAGTGGCTCTGCAGGCAGAAGAAGCGGTAGGCGAGAGGATCGTAGCCCTTTTGCTCGAGCAGCGAGACCGTGAGGAACTCGCCCTTGGACTTGGACATCTTGCCGTCGTTGGTGTTCAGGT
Organism: Oscillospiraceae bacterium; assembly: GCA_017403885.1. GTDB lineage: Bacteria > Bacillota > Clostridia > Oscillospirales > Oscillospiraceae > Limivicinus. Next base: position 39,190 of record JAFRDM010000059.1, on the reverse strand, counting down.
GCAGCACGTGCATCCAGAGATTGCACCAGTGGTGGCCGAGGTAGGACTCGCTCTGCGCGATCTCATTGGTGTGGTGCGGGAAGGCATTGTCGATGCCGCCGCAGTGGATGTCGAGATCCTCGCCGAGGTGCTTCATCGAGATGCCGCTGCACTCGATGTGCCAGCCGGGATAGCCCACGCCCCAGGGCGAATCCCATTTCAGCGCCTGGTCCTCGAACTTGGACTTGGTAAACCACAGCACAAAGTCGTTGCGGTTGCGCTTGTTCGTGTCCTCGTCCACGCCCTCGCGCACGCCGACGTCAAGATCCTCGGCGTTGAAGTCGTTGAAGATGAAGTAGCGCTCGAGCTTGGAGGTGTCGAAGTAGACGTTGCCGCCGGCGAAGTAGGCGTAGCCGGTGTCCATCAGCTTCGAGATGATCTTGATATACTCGTCGATGCAGTTCGTCGCGGGCTCGACCACGTCGGGCGTGCGGATATTCAGCTTCGCACAGTCGGAGAAGAAGGCGTCGGTGTAGAACTTCGCGATCTCCATGACGCTCTTGTGCTCGCGCTTGGCGCCCTTGAGCATCTTGTCCTCGCCCTCGTCGGCGTCGGAGGTCAGATGCCCCACGTCCGTGATGTTCATCACGCGCTTGAGATTATAGCCCGAATAGCGCAGATAGCGGTCGAGGATATCCTCCATGATATACGAGCGCAGGTTGCCGATGTGCGCGAAGTGATACACGGTCGGTCCGCAGGTGTACATCTTGACGATGTCGGGGTGATTGGGAACAAAAAGCTCTTTCTTGCGGGTGGCGGAATTGTACAGATACATGGGAGGCTCCTCCTTATGAGTGTTTGGCGTGCTTGCCTGAACGGTCGTCCGCGGCTTTTTCCGCCCTGACGGGCTGCGCCTTGATCACCCAGGGCAGATAGCGGTCGATGAGCATGTAGAAAACCGTGCAGACGAGCAGCGTTGCGAGAAGAACAAGAAGACTGAGAAGAAAGCTTGCGCGGACGGCGTCGGTCCCGCGGCGGAGCAGCATGGCCAGCAGCTTGATCAGCACGCGGTAACAGGGGCCGTGCAGGCACAGAAAGACGATCGACATGAAGCCCAGACGCGCCAGCGAGCGGGCAGCGAGATCAAAGCGGTCCAGCGCCATGGCGAGCAGGACGCAGGCGAGCGTTCCCACGGCGCCGCACACGAACCACCAGATACTGCCCGAGCCGACGAGCCGGTGCAGAAAATAACCGAGAACAAAAACGCCCAGACCGATCGGAAAACAGAACAGAGGAGAGCGGCGGCTGAGCCCGGAAAGCGTGCGGCGGATCGGCTGCATCGTGCCGAGGTCAAAAAAGAGGATATACTGGCAGACGCGGTCAAGCCCCCAGGGCAGATCGGGGATCCGGTATTTGAAAACGGGAGAGAGCACGAACAGCAGGGTCAAAGCAGCGGCCACAGCGGTGGTCACACGTCTCCCGGTCAGCTTTCTGAGACAGTTGTAAAGAACGCAGCAGACAAAGTAACAGGGGAGGAACCAGAGATGGGAATGGAAGCCGAGATAGCGGAACTCTCCCAGCACAAGTCCCTTCAAGGCCTCCGCGGGCGTGGTGACCTCCGGGCGGAAGCGCCGCTCGATGACGATCCAATACAGGAAGATCACGGCCCCGAATACAAAATACGGCACGACGAGGGTGCGCGCTCTGCGCTTGAGATCGTAGAGGATATCACGTTCCCGGTACAGAAGGCCGCCCGCGAAAAAGAAAACGGAAATAAAGAAGGTCCGTAAAAAAGCGTTGAATATCCATGTGTCATGGATATGGTACATCATGACCAGAAGCAGACCGAGAGCCTTGAGAATATCAATCCATCTTACCCGTGCGGACGAGGCGGGGGAAGAAACGCGCTGTTCGTTCATATAATGTGTGTCTCCTTTATGGATTGGATTGAAATACTCCGGTCAGGCGCTGCGGAACACGTCGCGGTTTTTCCAGAAGTATTCGGCGCCGGACCAGAGGGTGGTGACAAGAATGACAAGGGTGGAAAACTGAGCGATCAGATCGGGCGCGGAGTCCTCGAGCCGCGGCGGAGCGATGAGCAGCATCAGACAGAGGCAGACCATCGTCGCGGCGGTTTTGACCTTCCCGGAGCGGGCGGCGGCGATCACGCGGCCCTGCTCGACGGCGATGAGACGCATGCCGGACACGGCGAACTCGCGCAGCAGCACGGTCGCCAGCGCCCAGCCGGGCATCCGGCCGATCTCGACGAAATAACACATCGCGGCCATGACCAGCACCTTGTCGGCCAGCGGGTCCATGAACTTGCCGAAGTCGGTGATCTGGTTGTAATGCCGGGCGATATAGCCGTCGGCCATGTCGGTAAGGCTGGCGATCACGAAGACCGCGAGCGCCCAGCGCATGTGTCCCGTGTAGGCGAGCACGAGAAAAACGGGGATGAGCACGACCCGGAAGATCGTGAGCTTGTTCGCAGTCGTCATGGCTCAAACCTCCCTGCCGTAGAGAAATCCGTCCTCGGCGCGCTCGATCCGCACCTCGGTCATGTCGCCGGGAGCGCAGCCGCCCTCGAAGAAGACCAGCCCGTCGATATCGGGCGAGTCGGCCCATGAGCGGCCCACGAGAAGGCCGCTGTCCTCGTCATAATCCTGACAGAGGACGCGCAGCGTTTTCCCGACCTGGCTTTCGCAGAATTCGTCCATGATCCCACTCTGCAGCTCCATGACGAGCTCGGCGCGGCGCTGTGCCGTCAGCGGGTCGGGATGCTCCATCAGCGCGGCGGGCGTGCCCTCCTCGGGAGAGAAGGGGAAGACGCCCGCGCGCTCGATGCGCGCTTCTTTTAAAAATGTACAAAGCTCCTCAAATTCCGCCTCGCCCTCGCCGGGCAGACCGGTGATCAGGCTGGTGCGCAGCACGAGACCGGGGATCCTTGCGCGCAGCCTGGCAAACAGCGCGCGGATCTCGCCGCCCGTGCCGCGGCGGCGCATGGCCTTGAGGATGCCGTCGTTGATATGCTGGATCGGGATATCGAGGTACTTGACGATCTTATCGTTCGAGGCGATCTCGTCGATCAGCTCGTCGTCGAAGGCCTCGGGATAGAGATAGTGCAGGCGGATCCACTCGACGCCCTCGATCTTTGAAAGCTCGCGGCAGAGGGCGGCGAGACACGGCCTGCCGTACAGGTCCGTGCCATAGCGCGTGATGTCCTGCGCGATCACGATCAGCTCCTTCGCGCCGTGCGCGGCGAGCTCGCGCGCCTCCTCAACGATGTTTTCCATCGCCCGTGAGCGATAATGCCCGCGGATATAGGGGATCGCGCAGAAGGCGCAGTAGTTGTCGCAGCCCTCGGCGATGCGCAGATAGGCCCAGGCCGGGCCGGTGGATACCACGCGCGGGATCTCGTCCACCGGGGCGCTGGAGGAGGCGAAGCGGCTGAGCGAGCGGCCCTCCATGACCGCGTCCGCCGCCTCGACGATGTCGCCGAAGCTGCCGACGCCGAGGACCGCGTCGATCTCCGGCAGCTCGTCCAGGATCGAATCACGGTAGCGCTCGGAGAGGCAGCCCGTAACGATCAGCGCGCCGAGCTTTCCGGCCTTTTTCAGCTCGGCCAGCTCCAATACGGCGTCAATGGCTTCGCTTTTGGCGGCGTCGATGAAGCCGCAGGTGTTGACCACGGCGAAATCCGCGCCCTCGGCCTCAGGCACCAAGGTATAGCCCGCCTCGCTGAGCAGGTAGAGCATCTGCTCGCTGTTGACCAGGTTTTTGGCGCAGCCGAGCGAGATCATCGCAAAGGTCTTTTCCATCAGTCTTCCTCAGTCTCCGTGTCAAATCGCCGCAGCGCGGCGCGAATCTCATCCCAGGAATAGCCGCGCCGGAACAGCGCGGCGGAGATCTTCCGCACACTGTCGCGGTCGGAGGGATCGCGCAGGCGGCGGGCGATATAGGCGTCTATTTTTTCGGTGTTCTCCGGCAGCGCGGCGAGCGTCTCGTCGCTCAGCTCGCGCTCGATGCCGCGGCGGCGCAGCTCGGTCTTTACTCTTCCCGCGCCGTAGCCCTTGGCGGCGTAATGCCGCGCGACCGCGCCGGCATACTCTTCGTCGTCGAGAAAGCCGCGCTCGCTCAGCCATTGGATGCATTCCTCGGCGCTCTGCTCGTCCGTGCCGCGGCGCAGCAGCTTGTCTTTGAGCTCGCGGCGCGAATAGGGGCGGCGGGAGAGGATCTCAAGCGCCTTTTGACGGTCGAGAGCCTTTGAGGAGCTGCGTTTGAGCTCCCCAAAGGCTTCCTCGTCCAGCTCCAGTCCGACATACAGGCGCGCGTCGGTCACGGCGCCCAGCGTGGAGACAAGCGTTTCGCCGCCGTCGAATTCCACGGTTAAGCGGTCGGGGGAGCTTTGCTTGATGGCGGTGACGACCATGGCCGCGCCCTATCAGCCCTCGTCAAAGTCCGAAGCGCTGATCTCGACGGCGCGCCCGGAGACGCGGGCGGCCTTCTGCGCCTGCGGAGAGAGCAGCTTGAAGGAGTTGTCGCGGATCGCCTGCTCCAGACGGTCGCAGTACTCGGGATTGGCCGTGAGATATTCCTTCACGGCGTCCTTGCCCTGCAGACGCTGCCCGTTGACGGTGAACCAGGCGCCGCCCTTTTCGATCAGCTCCAGCTTCACGGCCAGGTCGATGATCTCGCTGATCCTCGAAATGCCCTCGCCGTACATGATGTCGAACTCCGCCTCGCGGAAGGGAGGGGCCACCTTGTTTTTGACGACCTTCGCGCGGGTGCGGTTGCCGATCATCTCGCCGTTGGCCTTGAGCGTTTCGATGCGGCGCACGTCGATGCGCACGGAGGCGTAGTACTTCAGCGCAAGGCCGCCGGGCGTGGTCTCGGGGTTGCCGTACATCACGCCGATCTTCTGGCGGAGCTGGTTGATGAAGATCACGGTGCAGTTGTTCTTGGAGATCGCGCCGGCCAGACGGCGCATCGCCTGCGACATCAGGCGGGCCAGCATGCCGACGACCGTGTCGCCGACCTCGCCCTCGAGCTCGGCGCGCGGGATCAGCGCGGCGACCGAGTCGACGACGATCACGTCGATCGCGCCGGAGCGCACGAGCGACTCGGTGATGTCTAGCGCCTGCTCGCCGGTGTCCGGCTGGGAGATCAGCAGGCTGTCGATGTCCACGCCGAGGGCGCGGGCATAGGCGGGCTCGAGCGCGTGCTCCACGTCGATATAGGCCGCGTCGCCGCCGCTCTTCTGCGCGGAAGCGACGATGTGCAGCGCCAGGGTCGTCTTGCCGGAGGCCTCGGGTCCGTAGATCTCGATGATGCGTCCCTTGGGCACGCCGCCGATGCCGAGCGCGAAGTCCAGCGAGAGCGAGCCCGTGGACAGCGCCTCGACGTTGACGGAGATATCGTCGCCCAGGCGCATGATCGTGCCCTTGCCGTAGTCTTTTTCGATCTTGGCGATGGCGGTCTCCAGCGCTTTCTTTCTGTCGCTGACCTCGGGCGCTGCCGCGGTCTTCTTTTTCTCTGCCATAATGCTGTTCCTCCTCGCGGGGGAGAGATGTCTCCGCCCTGTGTATAGTAAATTGTTCTTTTTTACATCTTGCCGACGATAACGCGCTCGACGCCGAGCGTGTCGGTTTTTGAGCCCACGCTGCGGAAGCCGCCCGCGAGCAGCATCTCCCTGACGCTTTCGGCCTGGCCCTCGCCGACCTCGAAAAGCAGGTAGCCGCCCGGACGGAGCAGCGCCTTCCAGTACTTGATGATGGACTTATAGAATTTCAGCCCGTCCTTGCCGCCGTCGAGCGCCCAGGAGGGTTCAAAGTCGCGAACCGAGCGGTCGAGCCTGCGCATGTCCGCGCTGCGCACATAGGGGGGGTTGGAGATGATCATGTCGAATTGGCCCATGCTCATCGGGGGAGAGGCCGTCGCGTCCGCCTGCATGCAGATCGCGCGGGAAGACAGGCGGTTGATCGCGATGTTCCTGCGCGCCACCTCCAGCGCCTTTGCGCTGAGATCCACCGCCACGATCCGCGCGGCGGGGAGCTCGTGCCCCACGGCGCAGGCGATGCAGCCGCTGCCGCAGCACAGGTCGAGCACGCGCGCGTCCATCTTGCGGCCGTTGAGAAGCTCCTTGGCGGTGTCGACGAGCAGCTCGGTGTCCATGCGGGGGATCAGCACGTCGGGCGTGATGATCATCGGCAGGCCGTAAAACTCCCATGCGCCGGTGATATAGGCCACCGGCTCGCCGGAGATGCGCCGCCCGGTCAGATCGGCGACCCGGTCGGCCATCTCGGGAGTGGTATACAAAGAGAGGTCGCGCAGAAGCTCCTGCGTCGTCTTGCCCGCGGCCGTTGCCACGAGCAGGCGCGCCTCGAGGGTGTAGCCCTCGATCCCGTGGTCGCGCAGCGTGTTCCTCGCCTGCATATAGATGTCGTTGTAGGTTTTCATGTTTGGCTCCTTACCATGCGTCGCTGCCCTTTTCCTCCGGGATGACGAGCTCGAGCGCGCGGATCGCGCATTCGATCATCCCGTCGTCGGGCTCGTTGGTGGTCATGTGCTGCAGCCATTTCCCGGGCGCGGAGAGCGCGGCGGACAGCCAATTGTCATGCCGCCCGCACCAGCGGTTGATCTCGTAGCTCACGCCGACCACGACGGGCAGCAGCAGCAGGTGGCAGCCCATGCGCGCAAAGCTGTTGGACAGGCGCACGACGGAATTGACCAGGATGCTCACGACGATCACCACCAACAGGAAGCTGGTGCCGCAGCGTGGGTGAAAGCGGCTCTCGGGCCGCACGTTTTCAACGCTCAGAGGCTTGCCGTGCTCGTAGCAGAAGATCGTTTTATGCTCGGCCCCGTGGTAGGCGAAGAGGCGCTTTACGTCGCTCAGTCCGCAGATGAGGCGCATATAGACCAGAAGGATCACGATCCTCAGCGCGCCCTCGGAGAGATTGCGCGCGAAGAAGCTCTGCTTCAGCGCGGGGATGAGCCCGACAAGGAAAGCGGGCAGAAAGATGAACAGGAACAGCGAGAGCGCGACGCCCAGCACCACGGCGACGCCGATGATCAGCTTCTGCGCCGTTTCGCCCTCGAAATGCGCCTCGATCCATTGATCGAGCTTGTCCGGCTCGCCCTGCTCCTCGAGCGGTACGTGCGAGGCGGAATACATCAGCGCGCCCATGCCCTTGAAAAGCGAGTCGAACAGCGTCACGACGCCGCGGATGAAGGGCAGGCCCAGGATATGGTGCTTGTCGCGGATCAGCTCGAGTTCTTCCGTTTTTTCGACGAGCCCGTCCTTCGTGCGGCAGACGACGGCCTGCCTTTTCGGCCCGCGCATCAAAATGCCCTCGATCAGGGCCTGTCCGCCGATGCTGGTGCGGAACGGACAATCCTCAGTTTTTCTTTTCATGCTTTTCTCTGCTGCGGAGCGGGAGCGAGATCGTGACGAGGCAGCCGCCGCCCTCCGCGTTGTCTATGATCAGTTTGCCGCCGTGGCGCGCGACGATCTCGTCGCAGACGGACAGGCCGATGCCCGTGCCGCGGTTCTTCGAGCTGCCCTTGTAAAACTTTTCCTTCACGTGCGGCAGCTCGCTTGCGGGGATGCCGTGGCCGTGGTCGCGTATGCGGATGAGCACGGCCGGCCCCTCGACGGCGAGGGAGACCTCCACCCGTTTGCCGTCGCCGCCGTGCTTGGCGGCGTTGTCGAGCAGGTTGAGAAAGACCTGCTTGAGCCGCTCCGGGTCGCCGGGGATCATGGGCACGGGCATGGAGGGCTGGTCGTAGCTGACCTCGATCCCGGCCTGCTTGAACAGCTCGCCGTAGGTGAAGATGGCGTCCTCGAGTTCGGAGGCGATGTCGATGTTTTCGATGCGCAGATTGAAGCGCCCGTCCTGAATGCGGGCGAATTCCAGCATCTCCGAGACCATGCCGGTCAGCCTTTCGGCTTCCTTGGAGATGATCTGGATGCCGCGCAGCGAGTCGCCCTGCACGGCCTCGTCATAGGCGATCGTCTCCGCCCAGCCTTCGATGGCCGTGAGCGGCGTGCGCAGCTCGTGCGAGACCTGCGAGATGAACTCGGTCCGCGTCTTTTCCGCAACGGCGACCTTTTCGGACATCTCGTTGAGCGCGTCGGTGAGATCGCCGACCTCGTCGTCGCTGAGCTTCTCCACCTGGATGCCGTAGCTGCCCTCGGCGATGTGGCGGGCGACCTCCGTGAGATGGACCATCGGGTCGGACACGCGCGACCAGAACCACAGCATCACGCCGATGATGTAAAAGCAGACCAGCGTGATGAGCACGATGGCGTAGAGCGGATAGCTGCGGGTGATGAGATACACCGCCATGAGCAGCACGATCAGCGCGCCGATGCCGGAGACGATCAGTTGATTTTTCAGCCTTGTGTTCATATGTTACCGTATATGCTTTCTGTTTAAAATGCGCGGCGTCAAGCCGCGCGAGGAGGTGGCGAAAAAAGAGAGAGGATCAGTAGCCCCACTTGTAGCCGTAGCCCCATACGGTGGTGAGATACTCCGGCTCGGTCGGGTCGCTTTCGATCTTGATGCGCAGACGGCGGATGTTGACGTCCACGGTTTTGAGCTCGCCCGAGAAGTCGCCCCCCCAGACGGCGGAGAGGATATCCTCGCGCGACATGGCCTTGCCGGGATTCTCCATAAAGAGCTTCATCAGCAGATATTCGATCTGCGTGAGCTTGAGACGCTGGCCGTTCTTCTCCAGCGTGCGGTTGCGCGTGTTGAGCACGAAGGGGCCGCTCGTGATCTCCACGCTGGAGTGTTCATCATCGTCTACGCCGAGACGGCGGATCAGCGCGTCCACGCGGGCGGTGAGCTCGGCGGGGGAGAAGGGCTTGGTGACATAGTCGTCCGCGCCGGTCATGAGGCCGGTGACCTTGTCGATCTCCTGACTCTTGGCCGTCAGCATGATGATGCCCATTTTCGAGCCGGTCGCGCGGATGCGGCGGCAGACCTCGAAGCCGTCGATGTCCGGCAGCATCACATCCAGCAGCGCCAGGCAGATATCGGGATTGACCTTGAGCTTTTCAAGCGCCTCCGCTCCGTTTTCGGCCTCGATCGGCTCGTATCCGCTGCGGCGCAGATTGATGACCACGAAGCTGCGGATATTGGACTCGTCCTCGAGTACGAGAATCTTCTTCATGAAAACAGCCCCCAATTCGTTGTTTCTGTCCCGGCATGGATCGCATGCCGCAATTCGAGATACTAAATTATAACATAGCTTTTACAAAATTGGTAGTCGTAGTTGCAAAAAAAGATAAAAACTTCCTCTATTGCAATAAGGTGGCCTCAAAAAGATCCGAATGATACGCGATTGCAAGCGAAAAGCCTTTTTTCATAAATAATGCTGGCATTTGCGGCCGCGGCCTGTTATACTGTTCTGCGTGATTTTTCTGCATCGGAGGCGCGGTCATGGAAGAACGTTCGCTGAAAGAAAAGAGTATGGAAGTCAACCGGCATAATCCTTTTGTGCAGCTCCTCGGCGTCGAGATCGAAGAGGTCGGACCCGATTTCTCGCGCCTGCGGCTTCCTCTCCGCCCCGAATTTCTGAATCCGCACGGCCTCGTGCACGGCGGCGCGCTCTTTACGCTGGCGGACAACGCGGCGGGCTGCGCCGCGACCGGCGACGGGAGGGTCTACGTGACCCAGGCCTCGGATATCCATTTCCTGCGCACGCAGAGCTCCGGCAACGTCCGGGCCGAGGCGCGGGTGCGGCACCGCGGCAAGAGCACCGTGCTCGTCGACGTCGCGCTGACGGGAGAGGAGGAAAGGCTGCTGGCGACGGCCTGCTTCACCTTCTTCTGCGTGGACGGCTCCTCGGTCGCGCGCAACAGCCCCGCCGTCAGAGCCCGCCGCTCTTGAAAAAGCGTCGCCGGGATGATAAAATAACTCAATTGAACCAGCTCTCTTCGTGGAGGAAACTATGGCCGTAAGGAAACGGAAAAAGAAAAACAGCGCGGCTCCGCTGATCGCCGTGCTGCTGCTCATTGCGCTCGCGATCGGCGCGGTCGTGTACGTCCATGCGCACTACAACATCGCCATGGGTTCGCTCTTCCCCAAGGGCGAACCGATCGACCTGCGCGGCAGGAGCGTCAGCGTCCGGCAGTACCGCGAGATCGCCCGCCGCTGTCCCGAGGCCGTCGTGCTGTGGGACGTGCCGATCGGGGAGTGGAGCTACGACTGCCTCTCCGAGGCGATCGCCGTCGAGAACTTCACGGCGGACGAGGTGGACAGCTTCGCCTTTTTCCCTTCGCTGCACTATGTGGACGCCCGCCGGGCCGACTGCAGCGCCGAGATCATGCAGCTGATCGAGCGCTATCCCGCGCTGGATGTGCGCTGGATGGTGCCCGTCGGCGCGCAGCGCTTCGACAGCCGCTCCGAGGAGCTCTCTGTCGGTGATTTCGGCCCCGACGAGGTGAAAAACTTCAATTATTTCCCTTCTCTCAAGCGCATCGACGCCACGGCGGCCTCCTGCTGGCCGGAGATCATGGCTGTGCGCGCGCTGCTGGGCGAGGATGTCGAGATGAAATGGAACGTCGTCATCGGCGGGGAGAGCTTTCCGCACACGACGAAGGAGCTGACGCTGCCCGAGGGCGTCACGGCGGAGGAGCTGGGCGAGAAGCTTCAGTATCTGCCCGACACGCGCATGGTAGACACCTCGAACGCCCGCTTTGAAAGGACCGAGCTCGGCGCGCTGCGCTCGCGCTATCCGAAGGTGCGCTTTCTGTTCAAGGTGACGATCGCGGGGCAGAGCGTCCGCAGCAACACCGAAAACATCAACATCCCCGAAAACGCCGCGCTGGATCTGCAGGAGCTTCTCGACCACGGCGGAGACTTCGAGGAACTGAAGATCATCAATCTCGGCTCGCGGAAGATGGCTCTCGACGACGTGATCGCGATCCGCGAGGCCTACGGCGGCGTCGAGGTGATCTGCCGCACGACGGTATGCGGCAAGGACTGCTCGACCGATTGGAAGGAGCTCGATCTCTCAAACCGCAGGATCGAGGATCTGGGCGAGGCCGAAAAGGCCGTCGCGGCGATGGCACGGCTTGAAAAGCTGTATCTCTGCGACTGCGGCATCGACGACGAGACGCTCGCCGCCCTGCGGGAGAAGTACGCCGGACAGACGGATATCGTCTGGCGCGTATATCTCAACGGCATCGCCTGCCGCACCGACGCGGACAACTTCTGCATGTCCAAGTTTTCCAACGAATGGGGCTATCTGCCCTATGAGAACGCCGCGCCGATCCGCTACTGCACCGATATGGTGACGCTCGACCTCGGCCACGGCAATTTCGACAGGATCGACTTTGTCTCGACGATGCCGCACCTGAGATTTCTGATCATCTGCAGCGCTCCCGTCACGAGTCTCGAGCCGCTGCGTGAAATGACCGAGCTGTACTACCTCGAGATGTTTTTCACGGCCGTGCGCGACCTCGAGCCGATCCAGCGGCTTCCGAACCTGCGGCATCTGAACATCGGCCACTGCCGTCTCGACGACTATACGCAGCTGTTCGAAATGAAGCAGCTCGAGCGGCTCTGGTGGGTCGACAGCGGCCTTTCCGAAGCCCAGCAGCAGGAGATCCGCGACGCGCTGCCCAACACGAAGGTCTGCTTCTGGGCCTGGGAGGACAACGCCATCGGCAACTACTGGCGCGACGACCCCAGCTACCGCGAGATGCGCGACAATCTGGGCATGAACTATAACGTGATCGTATAAGGGAGAGAAGACCATGACCGCACTGGAACGCTTTCTGAGCTATGTGAAGATCCACACCGCCAGCAGCGAGAGAGACGACCGCACCCCCACCGAGGAGCGGGAGTTCGATCTCTCCCGCGCGCTGGAAAAGGAAATGAAGGACCTGGGGATGGAGCGCGTGTTCGTCGATGAGCACGCCTATGTCTACGGCTTCCTTCCCGCCGCGCCGGGCTGCGAGCAGCGTCCCTGCGTGGGCTTTATCGCGCATCTCGACACGATCCCCGATTTCCCGGGGGAAAACGTGCGGCCGCAGCTGATCGAGAACTACGACGGAGGCCCCGTCGCGCTCGGCGCGAGCGGGCGCGTCCTCAGCGCCGAGGTCAATCCGCGCCTTCCCGATCTCAAAGGCCACACCCTCGTCACGACCGACGGCACCACTGTGCTCGGCGCGGACGACAAGGCCGGCATCGCCGCGATCATGACCGCCTGCGAGCGCATCCTTGCCGAGGGCCGGCCACACGGCGCGGTCGCCGTATGCTTCACGCCGGACGAGGAAGTCGGGCACGGCGCGGCGCTTCTCGATCTCGCGCGCTTCGGCGCGGATTTTGCCTATACGGTCGACGGCGGCGAGCTCAACGAGATCAACTTCGAAACCTTCAACGCCGCTTCCGCCAGGTGGGAGATCGCCGGCTTCAACATCCATCCCGGCAGCGCCAAGGGCAAGATGATCAACGCCTCGCTCGTGGCCATGGAGATCAACGCCATGCTGCCCGCCGGCGCGGTGCCGGAGTGCACCGAAGGATACGAGGGCTTTTTCCACCTTACCGACATGAGCGGCTCGGTGGAGAAGGCGGAGCTGCACTATATCCTGCGCGACCATGACGCGGACGGCCTGCGGGAGAAGGAAAAGCTGATGCGGCTGATCGAAAAGCAGATCAACGAAAAATACGGCCCCGGCACGGCGAAGCTCACGATCCGCGGGCAGTACCGCAACATGGCCGAGAAGCTCGAAAGCCGCATGGAGATCGTTGAGCTGGCAGAAAGGGCCGTGCGCACGCTGGGGCTCGAGCCCGTGCGCGTGCCGATCCGCGGCGGGACCGACGGCGCACAGCTGTCTTTCCGCGGGCTGCTCTGCCCCAACATCGGGACGGGCGGCTACGCCTGCCACGGACCCTATGAGCACACCAGCGCCGAAAACCTCGACGCCGCGGCCCGTCTGGTCGAGGCGATCGTCGATCTGGCGCGCTGAAAAAAGGAAAAGGAAACCGCAGCATGAGACATGAGATCGAGCGCTTTCCCATCGACGGAAAGCCGGCGGCGTGCGAGGAGATCCGACGGGGCCATGTCAACGCGACCTATCTGATCACGACCGACACCGGCGCGCGCTACATCCTGCAGGACGTCAATACCTACGCCTTTCCCAGGACCTATGTCATCATGGACAACGTCGCGGCCATCAGCCGCTTCCTCGCCGCGCAGAGCGGGGAGAAGCCCGCGATGATCAGCTATATCGACACCCTCGACGGCAAGCGCTATTACGACGACGGCCGCGGAGGGGCGTGGCGCGCCTACCGCTATGTGGACAACAGCATTTGTCTGGACCGGGCGGAGAGCGACGGCGATTTCTACGAGTGCGCCCGCGCCTTCGGCATGTTCCAGAACGCGCTCTGCGATTTCCCGGCGGAGGAGCTGGGCGAGACGATAGAGAACTTCCACAACACGCCCGAGCGATACCGCCAGCTGCGCGAAGCCGCGGCGGAGAACGCAGCCGGGCGGCTCGGGGACGTACGGCGCGAGCTGGAGTTCGTGCTCGAGAGGGAAGAGACGGCCTCCCGGCTGCAGCGCATGCGCGACGCGGGGGCGCTCCCGGTCCGCGTGACGCACAACGACACGAAGATCAACAACGTCCTCTTCGACGCGGATACCCGCCGGGCGATCTGCGTGATCGACCTGGACACCGTGATGCCGGGTCTGTCCGTGTATGACTTCGGCGATGCGATCCGCTTCGGCGCCTCCACCGCGGCGGAGGACGAAAAGGACCTCGGAAAGGTCGGGCTCGACCTGCATCTCTTCCGCGTCTTCACCCGCGGCTTCCTCGAGGCCTGTCCCTCGCTGACGGACGAGGAGATCGCCTGCCTCCCTCTCGGCGCCTATACGATGACGATCGAATGCGGTTCGCGTTTCCTGGCGGACTATCTCAAGGGAGACAGATATTTTTCCATCGATTACCCGGAGCATAATCTCGACCGCGCCCGCACGCAGTTCAAGCTGATCGCGGACATGGAGAAGAAATGGGACGAGATGCGCCGCATCGTGGAAGAGGAGCGGAAACGCTGAGAAATAAAGCACCGGAACGAAAGCCGTTCCGGCGCTTTTTCGCGTAAATGAAAACTGCGGGGAAGAGAGCTTCCCCGCAGTTCTTTTTAAGAGATTTACAGGCGGATCCTGCTGCGGTCGATGTCCTTGAGCGAGGCCGCGCCGCACATGGTCATCGTGCCCTTGAGTTCGCCGACGAGCTTGTCGAAGAGCACCTTCACGCCTTCTCCCCCCGCGCCGTACATCATCGTGGCGAAGGGACGGCCGACGAGCACCGCGTCGGCGCCGAGCGCCAGCGCGCGGAACACGTCCACGCCGGAGCGGATGCCGCCGTCGACGAAGATCACGGTCTGACCCTTCACGGCGTCGGCGATCTCGCCGAGAACCTCGGCGGTGGAGGGAACGCCGCCCTGCACGCGTCCGCCGTGGTTGGACACGACGATGCCGGCGGCGCCCGCCTCAACGGCCTTCTTCGCGCCGGCGACGGTCATGATGCCCTTGACGATGAAGGGACGGCCCGCGTGCTCGATGATCTCGCGCATCTCTTCGACGGACTTGCTGCCGGCCTTGCCGCCCAGCTTCTTGAGGAAGGGAAGGCCCGCGCCGTCGACGTCCATCGCGGCGGCGAAGATGTTGTTTTCGATCACACCGTCCAGCTTTTCGAACACGACCTCGCGGCTCCAGGGCTTGATCGTCGGGATCGTCAGCCCGCCGACGGCCGAGGCGCTCTCGCGCACGGCGTCCCGCATGATGTCGGGGTTGATGCCATCGCCCGTGAAGGCGAGGATGCCGCAGTCGACCGCGGCGCGCATCAACTCGGCGTTATAGCTCAGGTCGTTGTATTTCGGACCGTAGTGCATATCCACGGCGCCGAGCGGAGCGACGAAGATCGGCGCGGAGAAGCTGCGGCCGAAAAGCTCGAAGGACACGTCGGGGTCCGCGACGTTCTCGCAAAGCGTGTCCATGTTCACGAAGATCTCCTGCCATTTGTCATAGTTGCGCGCGGCGGTGGCGCCGGGGAACTTGCAGCCCGGACCGGGGACGTTGTTGCCGCATGCCCTTCCGTTGCACACGGGACAGGCCATGCAGTGCGGGGCGGTGTTTTTTCTTGCTGCTTCCAGGATCTCTTTGTATTCCATAGCTTTTCCCTCCGAATAGTTGATTGATTGACGCAGGTTAATCAGATGAAGTGACAATACGATTATCGGCTATCGCAGGCGAAATGTCAAGGAAAGACTCTTTCCATTAATCGGAAGGCGGCTCCACGCCCGTGCCGTCGAAGGCCGGGATCTGCTCCTCCGTGGCGGAGGCGGTTTCCTGCCAGTAACCCTCCGTAAGGCCGCAGCTGCGCATATAGCGGATCAGATGCTCGTTCTCCTCCGCGTCCACGCGGCGGCAGAGGGAGGGGAAGCGCCCGAGACCCTCTATCGGAGTGTATTGGCTCATGAGCGAAAAGAGCACGCTGCCGCGGGGAAAGCTCTCGGCGGCGAAGTCGATCGCCCCCATCGAGTTTTCGATCTCCCCGGGGAGGATCAGATGCCGGATCAGCACGCCCGAGACAAGCAGGCCGTCCCCGTCGAGACGGTACGGCCCGGTCTGACGGAACATCTCCCGGATCGCGGCCGCGGCGACCTGCGGGTAATCGGGCGCGGCGCTGTACCGCTTCGCAAGCGACGCGTCGCTGTATTTGTAGTCCGGCAGATAAACCTGCACCAGCCCTTCGAGCGAGCGCAGCGCCTCGACGCTTTCATAGCCCGAGGAGTTCCACACCACCGGGATGCCGAGCGCGAGTCCATCGAGCGCCTCGCGCACGGCGCGCAGAAAGTGCGTGGGCGTGACGAGGTCGATGCAGTGCACACCCTCGTCGCGCAGGCGCAGCATCATGCCGCGCAGCGCGTCGCGGCTCACGGCGCGGCCTTCGCCGCCGCGGCTTATTTCACGGTTCTGGCAGAACACGCAGCGCAGATTACAGCCGGTGAAAAAGATTGTCCCGGCGCCGCGCGTGCCGCTGATGCAGGGCTCCTCGCCAAAGTGCGGCGCGGCGCGCGCTACGCGCGCGGAGGCGGGAGAGGCGCAGAAGCCGCCCGGTCCGTTATCGTCTCTTTTTACGCCGCATTTGCGCGGACAATCGCTGCAGACATATTCCATGGCGACCTCGGGAAATCGTTGATGCTTCGCATTATACGACGGAACGAAAGCACGCGCAAGAGCATTTCCAGGGGAGAGAAGAGAGAGAATTCTTCCTTGACAGGAAATTGGAGAATTATTACAATACTATACTTGAAAAGGTCTATAAACAGGACCGAAGGAAACGAACAAAAATGAACGTAGGGATGTGATCGCGTGAAGAAAAGGATCCTTTCTTTGCTGCTGTGCCTGTGTATGCTGATCTCGCTTCTGCCCGTGAACGTAATGGCGGAAGATGATGCACAGCCGGACACGGAACCCGCTGCGGCAGAGACCTCTATCAGTACCGCTGCAAGATCACGAACGCAAACGGCACGGTGTACAGCAGAGCGGCGACGCTGACGGCGCTGATCGCAAAATAAACCGCGCTGCGTAAAAAAAGCAGAATAACCGGAGCGGCCCCTCGAAAGCTTTTCTTTCGAGGGGCCTTTTTTGTCGGAGGGACTGCGGCGCGGGCCGATCCGCGCACAGGGAAAAATTAGCACAAAAAAAGCGGCAAAACAGATCAAAAAATCACCGTATAATTGCATAATTCCCCAAAGATAATAAAAACAGCAAAAAAATGTTGCGGAGGGTGACGGCATGTGATACACTTCATTTGTCAAAAAGCCCGATCCTCGGGCGCATGGCAGGAAAGGTGAGGCGTGTGCTGAACATCGTACTGGTCGAGCCGGAGATCCCGCACAACACGGGCGCGGTGGCGCGCACCTGCGCGGCGACCGGGGCGAGACTGCATCTCGTCCGTCCCCTCGGCTTCGATATCTCGGACAAGGCGGTCAAGCGCTGCGGGCTGGATTACTGGCCCCTGGTCGATTTGACGGTGTATGACGACCTCGACGAGTATTTTGCAAAGAACGGGGACGAGAACCTCTTCCTTGCCACGACAAAAGCTCCCCGTGCTTACAGCGAGGCCGATCTTTCCGGCGCCGACGTCACGCTGATGTTCGGTAAGGAGACGGCGGGCCTGCCGCTGTGGCTGCGGGAAAAATACCGCGGCAACTGCATCCGCATCCCCATGGTCAGCGAGGCGAGAAGCCTCAATCTGTCAAACTCCGTCGCCATCCTCGCCTACGAAACGCTGCGGCAGCAGGGCTTCCCCGGGCTGCTCGGCTTCGGCGAGATGGCGCAGACATGAATTGAAAAACCAATATAGGAGGATAGATTATGAACTACAACAAGAAGACCGTCAACGACGTCGACGTCCGCGGCAAGAAGGTCCTGCTCCGCTGCGACTTCAACGTTCCCCAGGACAAGAAGACCGGCGAGATCACGTCGGACAAACGCATCAAGGCCGCTCTGCCTACCATTCAGTATCTGCTGGACAACGGCGCCGCCGTCATCGCCTGCTCGCACCTCGGTAAGCCCGTGGCCACCTTTGAAGGCTACGTGAAAAAGCAGGTCGAGAAGGGCAAGAACGAGGCTGACATCACCCGCGAGGAGTGGGAGAAGTCGCTGCGCAAGCTGACGCTCGCGCCCGTGGCGAAGCACCTCGGCGAGCTGCTCGGCCGCGAAGTCATCTTTGCCTCCGACGTCGTCGGCGAGGATGCGCAGGCCAAAGCCGCCGCGCTGCAGCCCGGCGAGATCATGCTGCTGGAGAATCTGCGCTTTGAAAAGGGCGAGACCAAGAACGACCCCGCTCTGGCCAAAAAGCTTGCCGATATGGCCGAGCTGTACGTGTCCGACGCCTTCGGCACCGTGCACCGCGCTCACGCCTCCACCGCAGGCGTCGCGGCCTATCTGCCCGCCGTCAGCGGCATGCTGGTCGCAAAGGAGCTGTCCGTCATGGGCAAGGCCCTCGACGATCCCAAGCGCCCCTTTGTCGCCGTTCTCGGCGGCGCCAAGGTCTCCGATAAGATCAACGTCATCAACAACCTCCTCGAAAAGGCCGACACGATCATCATCGGCGGCGGCATGGCCTACACCTTCAAGAAGGCCCAGGGCTTCGAGGTCGGCAAGTCCCTGCTGGAGGCCGACCGTATCGACTATGCCCGCGACATGATCGCCAAGGCCGAGGAAAAGGGCGTGAAGTTCCTGCTCCCGGTCGACAACTACTGCGCCGCCGAGTTCTCCGCCGAGGCCGAGCCGATCCTCATCGAGGGCGACATCCCGGCGGATCTCATGGGCATGGACATCGGCCCCAGGACCGTCGAGCTTTTCTCCGAGGCCGTCAGCGGCGCCGGGACCATCGTCTGGAACGGCCCGATGGGCGTGTTTGAGTTCGACAACTTCGCGGGCGGCACCAAGGCCATGGCCAAGGCGCTGGCCGAGTCCGGCGCGATCACGATCGTCGGCGGCGGCGACAGCGCGGCAGCGGTCGAAAAGCTCTGCTTTGCCGACAGGATCACCCACATCTCTACCGGCGGCGGCGCCAGCCTCGAATTCCTCGAGGGCAAGGAGCTGCCGGGCGTGGCCTGCCTGCTGGACAAATAAGAAAAGGCGGCTCATCAGCCGGCATTCAGCAACTGCGCAAAGAGACGACGGGTCCCTCATCCGTCAGACAGAGTCTGACACCTTCCCCCGAGGGGGAAGGCGACAAAGAAAGGATATTGAAATGAACAGAAAGTACCGTAAAACCATTATCGCGGGCAACTGGAAGATGAACATGCTCGCTTCCGAGATCAAGCCCTTTATCGAACAGCTCAAGGAAAACCTGCCCAAGACCAGGGCCTGCGAGGTCGTGCTCTGCACGCCCGCGGTGATGATCCCCGCAATGGTCCGCGCCGGCAAGGAATGCAAGGTCGCCGCCGGCGGCGAGGACGTGTCCTGCTTTGACAAGGGCGCCTACACCGGCGAGATCTCCGCCGCCCAGCTGGCGGACGTCGGCGCAAAGTACTGCATCGTCGGCCACAGCGAGCGCCGCCAGTACCACGGCGAGGACGACATGCTTGTCAACGCCAAGGCAAAGGCCCTGCTCGGCAAGGGCATCAACCCCATCATCTGCGTGGGCGAGAGCCTGGAGCAGCGCGAGATGGATCTGACGATGGAATACGTCGCCTATCAGGTCAAGACCGCGCTCAGCGGCATCGAAGCCTCCCAGCTGCGCCGCTGTGTGATCGCCTACGAGCCCATCTGGGCCATCGGCACCGGCAAGACCGCCACCGCCGCCCAGGCGCAGGAGGTCTGCGAGGGCATCCGCGCCGTCATCCGCAAGATCTACGGCGCCCGTCCCGCTCGCGCAGTTTCTATCCTCTACGGCGGCAGCATGAACGCCAAGAACGCCGAGGAGCTGCTTTCCTGCCCCGACATCGACGGCGGGCTCATCGGCGGCGCCTCGCTCAAGCCGGTCGACTTCTCCGTCATCGTCAAGGCCACCGATCAGGACTGAGACTCTCAGAAAGCATAATGACCCGCCGAATACAGGGCGGGGGACAGGAGTACATGTTTTTATGAGCAAAAAAGCTGCACTCATCATCATGGACGGCTTTGGCATCGCCGCGCCCACCGCGGGCAACGCGATCGCCCAGGCCGACACGCCCAATCTCGACAGGCTGTTTGCGGAATATCCCTGTGCGCAGCTGTCCGCCTCCGGGCTGGACGTCGGTCTGCCCGAGGGACAGATGGGCAACTCCGAGGTCGGCCACACCAACATCGGCGCGGGCCGCGTCGTGTTCCAGATCCTGCCGAAGATCTCGCAGGAGATCCGAAACGGCAAATTCTTCGAGAACAAGGTTTATATCAAGGCCATCGAGGACGCGAAAGCGAACGGGAAAAACCTTCACGTGATGGGCCTGCTGTCCGACGGCGGCGTGCACAGCCATATCGAGCACATCTGCGCGATGCTCGATATGGCCAAGGCGCGCGGCGTCGATAAGGTCTTCGTCCACTGCTTCCTCGACGGGCGCGACGTACCGCCGAAAAGCGGCGCGGGCTATGCCGCGCAGCTGCAGAAAAAGTGCGAAGAGCTCGGCAACGCGCGCATCGCCACGGTCCAGGGCCGCTTCTGGGGCATGGACCGCGACAAACGGTGGGACCGCGTCGAGCGCGGCTACAACGCCATCGTCTGCGGCGAGGGCGTGCGCGACGACGACGCCGTCCACGCCATCGAAGCGAGCTATGAAAAGGACGTCACGGACGAGTTCGTCGAGCCCGTGGTCGTTTGCCCCGAGGGCGCGATCAACGAGGGCGACAGCGTGATCTTCATGAACTTCCGCCCCGACCGCGCGCGTGAGATGACCTGGGCGCTCAATCTGCCGGACTTCGACGGCTTTGAACGCAAAAAAACGGTCTATCCGCTCTCCTATGTCTGCACGGCGCAGTACGACGAGACGCTGACGCTGCCCATCGCCTACCCGCCCGAGGTCATCACCGCCACGCTGGGCGACCTCGTCAGCGAAAGGGGCCTGAGGCAGTTCCGCGTGGCCGAGACCGAGAAGTACGCCCACGTCACCTTCTTCTTCAACGGCGGCGTGGAAAAGCAGGGCGAAGGGGAGGAGCGCTGCCTTGTGCCGTCCCCGAAGGAATTCCCGACCTATGACCTGATCCCGCAGATGAGCGCGGTGAAGGTCTGCGACAAGGTCGTCGAGGCGATCGCCTCCGGGAACTACGACCTGATCGTGTGCAACTTTGCCAACTGCGACATGGTGGGCCACACCGGCGTGATGGACGCCGCCGTCAAGGCTGTGGAGACCGTGGACGCGTGTATCGGCCGTATTGCCGCGGAGGCCGCGAAGCACGCGGATCTCACGCTGCTCATCACGGCCGACCACGGCAACGCCGACTGCATGTTCGACGAGAGCGGCAAGGTCAACACCGCCCACACTACCAACCCGGTGCCCTTCTGCGTGACGAAGAAGGGCGCGGCGCTCGACGACGGCCGCCTGGCGGACATCGCGCCGACGATCCTCGCGGTGATGGAGCTGCCGCAGCCTCCGGAGATGACGGGCCGCTGCCTGCTCAAATAATCAAAAAAGTACCGGAAACATTTTGCTTCCGGTACTTTTTGTTGCTAAAAACTAAAAGAAGCCCTATCACACCCTGCCGCTGTACAAGCCGCTGGCATTACGTCCAAGACGCAGGGGACCCAGGCTTCTAATATCAATATAGCAGATATCTCCAAAGAAATCAATATAGAAACAATTAACTAAAAACTCAAGACGCGAAAGACCGGACGAAAAACATTTCCGTCCGGTCTTTTTGCACATTCAGCAGCAGCACACGCGGAAGCCGCACAGGGGCCCCAGACACATGTTCGCCGCGCACAGCGCCAGCAGAAAACGGTCCGGCGACAGGCCGCTGCGGTAATTGCTCGTATAGGTCTGGTAGAAGTCGCCGCCGCTCTGCAGCTCGCTGAGGAGGCGGCGGTAATCCTCGTTCTCCGGTTCGATCTCCACGGCGCGCTTCGCGCTCTCGAGCGCGGCGATCTTGTTGCCGAGGTACATGTTCGCGCCGGCGTGGAGGTAGTACCATTTCCCGTCCCGCTCGGCCAGCGGCACGCCTGAGAGAGCAGTGAGAGCCTCTTTATACATGCCGTTGCGGATATAGCTCTTCGCGGCGACGTATTCGCTGCGCTCGCTCCGATACTGCGACTGCTGCGAATAGTCCCGGAAGGGGTCGGCATAGCCCGTCCAGGCGCCCCAGCCGAAGGGATCCTGCGCGCCGTACTGCTGATAGGCCGCGCCGCCCTGTCCGTAGGCGGGCTGCGCCGTATCGCCGTTTTTGATGCGGTCGTAGGCGTCGTTGATCTCGTTCATTTTCTCAGCGGCGTGCGCATCGCCCGGATTCATGTCCGGGTGATACTTCTTGGCGAGATCACGGTATGCTTTTTTGATCTCCTCGTCGCTCGCGTCCGGCGCCACGCCGAGGACCTTATACGGGTCCTGGTACATCATTGATCCTTCATTTCCGTGGGGTACTTTTTGTCGAACTGCGCCCAAACGCCGGCGCAGAGGATGTTGTCGAGGATGTCCTTGTCCCGCACCAGCGGGAGGCGGTCGTAATGCCGCAGGCATTCGCCCAGCAGCATCTGCAGGACGTCGCGGAAATAGGCCGCGTTCTCCAGCCCGTAGCGGCGGCGGAAGGGATTGTAGCGATCGCGCAGCGTGTCGGCGCCGAGGTCCATGCAGGCGTCCATGATATACAAAAAACGCCCCAGCGCGTCGCCCATGGCGCGCAGGACCGCGCTCCACCGATCGTCGCGGAGGACGAAGATCTCGCCCATCAGCATGCCGAAGGCGGCGGCGGCCTCGTCGGGCGCGTCGAGACGCTGTTTCTCGATCACGGACAGGGCGCCGAGCGCCTGCTCCATCGCGCGGCACTGGCGCGGATACCGCGCGCGGATCCCGCCGTCGGCGCGGCGCAGAAGCCCGGCCTCCGCGACGGCGAGCAGGCTGCCGTCGTCATTCCAGTTGTCGAGGCATTTGAGATAGCCGAGCGCGACGTTCATATCGGCGGCGTAGTCGGTGATCTCACAGGAAAACCAGGGACGCGGCCGGAAGGGATGGGCAAGGCAGCCGTCGCAGCCGCCCGTCTCCTCCGGCTCGTAGAGCGAGGAGAGCAGCAGCACCAGAAAGCTCATGTCATAGTTGAGCGTCAGCCCCGCCGACAGCCCGCTGCGCGAGCGCAGAGAGCGGCAAAGCCCGCAGTAGCAGGCTTTGTAACGGGCGGCGCGCTCATCGTCGAGCAGATCCGTGCGGGCGGTGAGGTAGCCGAACATGTCAGGATTTCCCGGTAAAGGAGGTGCCGCACTTGCGGCAGACGATCTTGATCTTGCCGCGGCCCTTGGGGACACGGAGCGTGGCGCGGCAGGAGGGACAGACGAAGAACTTGTAGTCGCGGCGCTGCTTCCAGCGTTCGCGGGCGAGACGCAGGCGGGAGAGCAGCCTGTTCTTCGCACGCAGATAGCGCGCGTTCTCGGCCTGACGCTTGTATACGCTGCGCGAGAGCATGCGGAAGTAGATGAAGACCAGCAGCGCGAGGGCCAGCAGGAAGAAGGGCCCGCCCAGAAGCGAAGCAAGCAGGAGCAGCACGAGATCGCACACGAGAAGGAAGCGGTTGAGAGCGTCGTTCCCGTTGCGCCCGGCCATGAAGCGCGCCGTGCGCTGGCGTGACTCATATAAAAAGCGTGAGAAACGTTCTTTCATTCGTCCTACCATCCGGGGAGATTTCTTAAGAAAAGTTTATCACATTGTTTCGGAAAAACATCACAAAAATGTAAACAAGAACAAAGGGAGAGAGAGGAAGTTCAGCGGCGGTCCCATCCCTCGCGGCGCGAAGGGATCGGGCTTCTTTGTTTTGACCATTATACGATACCACGCCGGGGGAAGATGCACAAGAAAAAAATAAGCGGCGGAAAGAAAAGAGAAGAACGCGCCGCGCTATCCCGCGCTTTCATAGCTTCATTTTGCGTTTTCACCCCACATATCCCTTGACTTGAATACGGGAAAAACGATATAATCATAAAAAAGGGAAAAATGAATTTCCTACGCGATAAAGCATGCTTTCAAGGAGGGAAAACACGATGAAACGCTTCCTGTCTCTGCTCCTTTGCCTGGTGCTGTGCCTGTCGCTGAGCCCGGCGGTGCACGCCATGTCCGGCAGCTGCGGCGACGATATGAACTGGGAACTCAGCAACAACTGTCTGACCATCACCGGCTTCGGCGCAATGACGTCTGCCCCATGGATGACCTACGCGTCGAGCATAAACTCCATCGAAGTCTCTCCGAGCGGCGGCGGCCTGGATTTTCAGGACGGAGCCTTTTCCAATCTGCCGAACTTGTCGACCGTGTGGATCGGAGACGGCGTGTCGACCATCGCGGAACGTGCGTTCAGCGGCTGCGGAAATCTGACGTACATTCGTATTACGCCCGAAGTGACGGTCATCCATGAATATGCGTTCGCCAGCTGCGGCAAATTGAATAGCGTCAACTTTGAAAGTGAGTATCTGGATTCTGTCTATTTCGGTAAAGGCAACGATGATTTGGTACGAAATCTCCCCATTCCGCCGGTAGTCGTGGAAGATCCCGCGGATGTGACCGTCGATCAGGGAGCTACCGCGACGTTCTCGGTCTCAGTGATGTGCGCGACCGATTATCAGTGGAAGTACTGGAGTGAAAGCAAAGAGGACTGGCTCAACGTCACGGCGAGCGATATCACCGGCGCGAAGAGCGCGACGATGAAAGTGCCGGCGACGGCGGCCCGAGACGGAGTGGAATACTGCTGCTTTGTGTCAAACAGCTACGGAGAGGAACAAAGCTGGAAGGGTATACTGACGGTGAACGTGACCAGCAAGCCGACGATCACCTCCCAGCCCTCGAACAAGACTGCGGCTGCAGGTACGACGGCGAAGTTCTCCGTGGCAGCGAGCAATGCGACGAGCTACCAGTGGCAGTATCGCACGAGCAGCAGCGGCACTTGGGCGAACATCACGAGCACGGCCTATTCGGGGCTGAAATCCGCGACGAAGACCGTTCCGGCGACAACTGCGAGGAACGGGTATCAGTTCCGCTGCGCGGTGTCAAACGCAAAAGGAACGACCTATTCCAACGGGGCGACGCTGACGGTAACGAGCGCCTCCAAGCCGACGATCACGGCGCACCCGAGCAACAAGACGGCGGCTGCGGGAACAAACGCGACCTTCAAGGTGACGGCGACAGGCGCGACGAGCTATCAGTGGCAGTATCGCACGGGGAACAGCGGCACCTGGGCGAATATCACGAGCACGGCCTATTCGGGGCTGAAATCCGCGACGATGACCGTTCCAGCAACAACTGCGAGGAACGGGTATCAGTTCCGCTGCGCGGTGTCGAACGCGAACGGAACGACCTATTCCAACGGGGCGACGCTGACGGTGACGAGCTCCTCCAAGCCGACGATCACGGCGCAGCCGTCGAACAAAAGCGCGGCGGTGGGCGCGACGGCGAAGTTTACCGTGGCGGCGACTGGCGCGACAGGCTACCAGTGGCAGTATTACGCATCGAGCACCGACGGCTGGAAGAACAGCAGCGGCACCGGCGCGAAGACCGCGACGCTCTCCGTCACGGCGGAGAGCTACCGCAACGGGTACAAGTACCGCTGCAAGGTGTCGAACGCGAGCGGCACTGTGATTTCGAACGCGGCGACGCTGACGGTGACGGGCGGGGCGAAGCCGACGATTACGACGCAGCCGTCGAACAAAAGCGCGGCGGCGGGCACAACGGCGAAGTTCACCGTGGCGGCGACGGGCGCTACGAGCTATCAGTGGCAGTACCGCACGAGCAGCAGCGGCAGTTGGAATGACAGCGCTGCGACCGGGGCCAAGACAGCGACACTCTCAATATCGGCCGAGACACACCGCAACGGCTATCAGTACCGCTGCAAGGTGTCGAACGCGAACGGCACTGTGACGTCGAACGCGGCTACACTGACGGTGACGGGCGGATCGAAGCCGACAATCACGACGCAGCCGACGAACAAGAGCGCGGCGGCGGGCACAACGGCGAAGTTTACCGTGGCGGCGACGGGGGCGACGAGCTATCAGTGGCAGTACCGCGCGTCGAGCACGGACAGCTGGAACGACAGCAGTGCGACGGGCGCGAAGACGGCGACGCTCTCAATCACCGCGGAGATGCACCGCAACGGGTATCAGTACCGCTGCAAGGTGTCGAACGCGAACGGCAGCGTTACGTCGAACGCGGCGACGCTGACGGTGACGGGCGGCGGGAAGCCGACGATTACGACCCAGCCGAAGAGCCAGACAGCGGCCCCCGGCACGACTGTGACATTCAAGGTAGTTGCGAGCGGCGCGACGAGCTATCAGTGGCAATTCCGCATCAATTCCTCCGGCGAGTGGGGGGACAGCTCGGCGGCAAGTGCGACGACGGCAAACTTCTCCGTCACAGCCGAAAGTTACCGGAATGGCTATCAGTACCGCTGTCTGGTAAAGAACGCGAACGGCAGCGTTACGTCGAACGCGGCGACGCTGACGGTGACGGGCGGCGGGAAGCCGACGATCACGACGCAGCCGAAGAGCCAGACTGCCTCGGCGGGTTCGACCGTGACATTCAAGGTGGTTGCGAGCAACGCGACGAGCTATCAGTGGCAATTCCGTGTCAATTCCTCCGGAGAATGGGGGAACAGCTCAGCGGCCACCGCGACGACGGCAAGCTTCTCCGTCACAGCCGAAAGCTACCGGAATGGCTATCAGTACCGCTGTCTTGTAAAGAACGCCAACGGCACCACGATCTCCAATGCCGCCACCCTGACGGTGAATTGACAGAGAGCCTTAATACAGCTTTCCCGGGCGCCTGTCCGCAAATGTGCGGACAGGCGCTCTTTCATGCCGGCATGGCAGCCGCTCGGTTGACTTTTTCCTGCGCGGCATTTATGATGGTGGAAAAGAATGGGACGACAGGAGGACGGGCATGAAGATCCTTTCATCGCTTTTCGCGCGCGCGGCGCTGGGCCGGCTCGTCAAACGGAACAGCCGCATGACCTGGCAGGGCTTCGCGATCGACCTGCGGGGCGAGACGAAGCGCTGGGACCGCGCGATCCGCACGCTCGGCGCTGCGAGAGCCTATCGGCTGATGAGCGCCGCGCTCTGCAAAGCCTATCGGCGGCGCTATGGAAGAGACTTCCTCTTCACCGAGCGCTGTGTCGCGAAAGAGATCGCCTACCACGCCAACGCCTATTTCTGGACGCAGGGTTACGCAGGCTATATGCGGCACCTGACGACGCTGCTCTTTGACCGCAGGGCGCTGGAAAAGCACTGCGGCGTCGTCGACGTATTCACTTACGACACCGGGGACGCGCGCCAGCGGCTGATGTTCGGCTACGTGCGCGGCGTGCGGCGGCGCTACCGCAACACCGCGGCCGATCCCTTCGTGCGCGGCCGGCTGTTTTCCCGGCTGAAACGGAGATCATGACCCGCGCCGCCTTTTCGCTTGACGCGGAGAGCGCGGCGGCGTAAAATAATACCGTTATTTTCTCGGAAAGCCCGGTGAGAAAACATGCTGGATCGCTACGGAAGAAACATCACCTATCTGCGCCTGTCGGTGACGGAGCTGTGCAATCTGCGCTGCCGCTACTGCATGGGAGCGGACGGCGTGTGCAAAAAGCCGCACACGGACATGCTCACGGAGGAGGAGATCGTCCTCGCCGTCGAGACGGCCGCGGAGCTGGGGATCAACAAGCTGCGCATCACGGGCGGCGAGCCGCTCGTCAAAAAGAATATCGTGTCCATCTGCGAACGGACAGC
This sequence comes from Oscillospiraceae bacterium, assembly GCA_017403885.1. Taxonomy (GTDB): domain Bacteria; phylum Bacillota; class Clostridia; order Oscillospirales; family Oscillospiraceae; genus Limivicinus. The sequence continues at coordinate 11,805 of JAFRDM010000059.1, read as the reverse complement.
CGCCGTCCCCGGCATCGGGGAAGTATGCATGACGACCAACGGCGTGCTGCTGCCGCAGATGGCAAAGCCCCTGCGCGACGCGGGCGTGCGCAGGCTGAACATCAGTCTCGACACGCTGGATGCGGAGAAGTATCGCTATATCACGCGTCTCGGCTCGCTGGACGACGCCCTGCGCGGCATTGAGACGGCGCTGGAGACGGGCTTTGAAAAAATAAAGCTCAACGCGGTGCTCATCGGCGGCTTCAACGACGACGAGATCGCCTCCCTCGCCGGACTGACGCGTCGCTGGCCGGTGGATCTGCGCTTTATCGAGCTGATGCCGATGCTCGAGAGCTCCGAGTTCGGCCCCGAGGCCTTCATCCCCTGCGAGCGGGTGCTGCGGGCGCTGCCGGAGCTGGAGGAGCAAAGGCCCGACGGCGGCGTGGCCAGGCTTTACCGCCTGCCCGGCGCACAGGGCAGGATCGGCCTGATCAGCCCGCTGTCAAGCCATTTTTGCGGAGAGTGCAACCGCATCCGCCTGACGGCGGACGGCAAGCTGAAGCCCTGCCTGCACGGCAAGGAGGAGTTCCCGATCAAGGGTCTTGACCGCGAGAAAATGCGCGAGCAGTTCCGCGCGGCGATGCTCGCAAAGCCCGAGTGGCACGGCGAACTCTCTTACGCCAGCCGCAGCCGGGCCGGGCGCGGCATGAACACGATAGGCGGGTGACAGAATGCAGAACGGACGGGATTTTACCCATTTCAACGAACAGGGCCGCGCAAAGATGGTGGACGTGGGCGAAAAGCCGCCCACGCGCCGCACGGCGACGGCCGGGGCGCGCGTGCTCGTCAGCCGCGAGACCTTCGAGCTGATCCGCAGCGGCGGGATGAAGAAGGGCGACGTGCTCACCGTGGCGCAGATCGCGGGCGTGATGGGCGCCAAGCGCACGCCGGAGCTGATCCCGATGTGCCACCCGATCCTCGTCGACGGGATCGATCTTTCGCTCTCGCTGGACGAGGAGCGCTGCAGCGTGGAGATCCGCGCTTCCGTCTCCTGCGACGGACGCACGGGCGTGGAAATGGAGGCGCTGACGGCGGCCTCCGTCGCGGCGCTGACGGTCTACGACATGTGCAAGGCCGTGCAGAAGGACATGGTCATCACCGACGTACGCCTGCTGGACAAGACGGGCGGCGTCCACGGAGATTTTCACCGGGAGGGAGAAGCATGAGCTATACGGCGGCAGTCATCACCATAAGCGACAAGGGCTTTCGCGGCGAGCGGGAGGATACCAGCGGCCCCGCGCTGTGCGCGATCGCCGAACGGTACGGGCTGGAGGTGCTCTATCGCGCCATCGTCCCCGACGAGGCCGAGGATATCCGGCGCGAGCTGGTAAAATGCGCCGACGAGCTGGAGATCGCGCTGATCCTCACCACGGGCGGAACGGGCTTTTCCCCGCGCGACATCACGCCCGAGGCCACCAAAACGGTCATCGAGCGCGAGACCCCGGGCATTCCCGAGGCGATGCGCGCCGCCAGCTGCCGCATCACGCCGCGCGGCTGCCTGTCGCGGGGCGTCGCGGGCATCCGCGGCCGCTCGCTGATCGTCAATCTGCCGGGCAGCGAAACGGCCGCGAGGGAGAACATCCTGTCGGTCATGGACGCGCTGATGCACGGGCTGGACATGCTGGCCTCCTCGGGCTCGGCCGACTGTGCGGGGACGGCAAAATGAAGAGACCGTCGCTGGATGAATGGATCCTTGAGGCGAAGAGCTCCCCCGAAGCAGGGGAAAACGGCATGTATCTGTTCCACAACGGCGTCGTGCGCGCCGCGCCCAAGGCCGGGGTGCGCCGCGGCGAGGAGCGCAGGGCAGACGTGGAGGGGATGCTCTTCTCCTACGACCGCGAAAAGCTTGCCGCCGCGATCGAGCGCGCGAAGGCCCTGCCCGGGATCTTCCACGTGCGCGTGTGGCTCAACGAGGGCAGGCTCTCCGTCGGAGACGACATCATGCTTGTGCTCATCGGCGGCGACATCCGCCCGCACGTGATCGACGCGCTGCAAAGCCTCGTCGGCGAGATCAAGAACGAGTGCGTCCTCGAAAAAGAGCTGTACTGAAGGAAACACGCTCCTTTTTTGTCTTTTGCGCGCATATACTTGCCTGTCTCGGTCTTGCACAGAGACGAAAAGAAAGCTATTATAGATAAAAACAGGGATCGATCCGCTGCACGTCTCGCGGCGAGGGAAAGGAGAAGACAACATGGGCCTTACGGAACGGCTGATCGAGAATATCGGGATACAGCAATATCTGACGCTCTTTCTGCACATTCTGGTCGCCTTTATCCTCGGCGCCATCGTCGGATGGGAGCGCAGCAAGCGCTTCAAGGAGGCGGGAGTCCGCACGCACATCCTGGTCAGCTGCGGCGCCGCGCTGTTCATGATCGTTTCAAAATACGGCTTCGCCGATCTGGCGCGCTTCGGGGACGGCACGCTGGGCGTCATGCGCTCGGCCGACCCGGCCCGCGTCGCGGCCCAGGTCGTCAGCGGCATCAGCTTTCTCGGCGCGGGCGTGATCTTCAAAAACGGCGGAACGATCAAGGGCCTGTCCACCGCGGCCGGCCTGTGGGCGACCGCCGGCATCGGTCTCGCGGCGGGCGCGGGTTTGTATCTGCTGGCCTTCTTTGTCACGCTGCTGATCAGCGTGATGCAGATCGTGACGCACCGCTTCGCGATCGGATCGGACTCCTATGCCGCCAACCGATTGCAGTTTACGGTGAAGAACGGCTATGAGTTCAACCAGTCGCTGCACAAGCAGCTCGACGAATGGGGCGTGCAGGTGACGGACAGCAAGGTCAACCGCCGCAAGGACGGCACCACCGAATACGACCTGACGGTGCTGCGCCGCACAGAGCTCACCTATGCGGAGATGAAGGCCTTCATGGAGGCGCACGAGGAGGTCCTCAGCGCCAGCAATAACCCGATCCGATAAAGGAAAAGCATGTCAAAGCAGGCCGACGGGTCCTCCCGTCGGCCTGCTTTTTCGCGCCATGTTTTCAGCGAGCGTTTTTCCCGATGACGTAATAGATGAGATCGCGCTCGACGCCGAGATAGCTGAGCTCCTTTTCCGAGACGCGGTCAAAGCGCATGCCGCACTTTTCCATCACGCGGCGCGAGGCCTCGTTGCCCGAAAAGAACGAGGCGCGCACGGTCTCGAATCCTTTTTCGCCGAGGAGATATGCGAGAAAGCGTCCCACGGCTTCCGTGGCGCAGCCGCGGCCCCAGTAAGCCGAGCCGAGTCCGTAGCCGATCTCGCAGGAGCGGCCGTCCCCGTCGAAGAACAGTATGATGCCGACGAGCCTCTCCGTCTCTCTCAGACGGATCGCAAAAAGGCCTTCATTTTCGAGATACGGGGCGAAATCGAAGTCCTCAAGGCTCTCCGCATAGCGGCAGATGAAGGTCTCGAGCACCCGTCTGTCGTGCGAGATGTTGATGAAATAGTCCTCTCTGTCCTCCGCCCGCAGGGGCGTGATCAGCAGCCGCGGCGTTTCGAGGCGCAGCGCGGCGGACGCGCCGGTTTGCTCCGCCATGCTCATACCCCCGCGTTCACGATGGCGGCGTACTGCTCCTCCGGGATCGTCGGCGTACGGATCCCGGCGAGCAGGGCGGGCTCGCACGTCCCCTCGAGAAAGGCGCGGGTGATGTGCATGACGTCGCTCTTCTCCCGCCTGGGGCTTCCGTTGAGAACAGGGATCTTCATGTCGTTTCCTCCTTGCGGCGTGCTGTCGGGCGGCCTGTCCGGCTCCCGCGCTGTGCGGGGGCGGCGTGTTTCGATCTACCGGCTTATTATACCATGCGCGGCGCGGACGGACAACAAAAACCTCTTTTGTCAGAGGGCAAAAGAGGCTTTTGAGATAGGAATAAAGTTTACATAATATTCAAGCCAAAAGGCAGACCGCTCTCGTGCGGCTCCCGCAGAAGGCTTATTTCATTCCATAGCAAACCGTCACGCTGGCCGTGATCTCGCTCTCGCCCGGCTGAAAGATCGGTCCGGCGGCGTCCATGGCCTGCTCCATGACGGCGGTGGGGACCTCAGCGTTTTTGGCGTAGCGGGCGGAGGTGTCATGCCAGCCCTCGGTGACGGAGAGTGGATCGCCCAGCTTCTTCCCGGCGGCGGCCGCCAGCGCGGCGGCTTTGTCGTGAGAGAGCGCCACAGCCTGTGCGAGCGCCTGCCGATAGGCCTCGTCATAGCCGCTGCACAGGAAGCTGACATAGTCGACGCGGTTGATCCCCGCGGCCACGCAGGCCGAGAGCAGCTTGCCCAGATCCTCGATATCCTGATCCTCTACGGACAGGGAGGTGGTGGCGTTGTAGCCGATGATGCGCTGTCCGTCGTCCTCGGACCAGTCATACTGCGGGTAGAGACCGTAATCGACGGTGCGGATACTCTTTTCCTCGACGCCGCGCTCTGTCAGCGTCGCGATCACGCGCGCCACGGCCTCGCCGTTCTTCTTCTGCGCCTCGTCCGCGCTCGTCTCCTGCGTCGTCACGCCGAAGAAGACGCTGGCTTTATCCGGCGTCAGGCGCACGGTGGAGGAGGCCGATACCGTGATCTGCGCCTCAGCCGCCGCAGGGGCGCTTACGGCCGCCGCCGCGCCGCAGCCGGCCAGCGCAGGGATCATCACAAGGGTCAGCAGGGCGCAGAGCGCCGCCGTTATCGTTTTCTTCATGTCTCAGGTACCTCCGGTTTCACATGTATGAGCGGCGCGGCTCTGTGTACCGCATGGGAAAGGCTTTTGCGCCGCTCTGTACCGGTAGACGAGAGTTTTGCGAAAAAGTTCCCGGCCTCCGCCTGTTTTCTGCGGGCCGGCTTTGTATTGCGGCATGTGATCCGCGAATTCAATGTGCCGCGCGGAGCGTGCTCCGGCACGACGGGATTCGAACCCACGACCTGTTCCGCGCTGCGCGCGAAACAATGGATTGAAGTGCTTCGCACCTGGAGGTCGTGGGTTTACATAATTCGTTATCTTTGCCAAAAACAGACGCCCCCTGCGGGGCGTCTGCTTTTGGTACGGCTGACGGGATTCGAACCCACGACCTCCAGAGTCGGAGTCTGGCACTCTATCCAGCTGAGCTACAGCCGCGTGCCAGAGCATTATAGCAAAAAAGAGACGCAAAGTAAATAGCGGTTTTCATTTTCTTCGAGATATGATATAATAAATAAATCAAAGATAAAAAACGACGAAAACCGCCCTGCGCGGCTTTGAATATGCGACCGACTTCCCCCACAAAGAGGAGTAAGCTATGAAGAAAACGAACACCCTTAAAAGGATCCTCTGCGCGCTGCTGTGCGCGCTGCTGATGCTGCCGCTCGCCGCCTGCGGCGAGACGAAAGAGAGCAGATCCGTCATCTTCGCCATGGACACAACGATGACGCTCGTCGCCTACGGCAAAAACCGCGAGGCCGGCATCTCCGCCGCAGAGAGCGTGATCCTTTCGATGGACGCGATGCTCGACCCCGAGAAGGAGAGCAGCACCGTCTGGGCCATCAACCACGCGAACGGCGAAAACGTCGTCGTGCCCGGGCAGGTGGCCGACATGCTCTCCGCCGCCAAGCAGGTATACAAGCAGAGCGCCGGCGCGCTGGATCTGACGGTCTATCCGCTGCTGAAGCTCTGGGGCTTCATCGACAGCAAATACTATGTCCCCTACGACTACGAGATCCTTGACCAGCTCAGCCGCGTCTGCTTCGACAAGGTCGTCCTCACGAGCTTCCCAAGCTCCGGCACCTACACGGTGTCGATGCCCGCCTACGGCGAGATGAGCTTCGGCGCGGTGGCCAAGGGCTGCGCGGCCGACAAGGCCGTTGCGGCCATGCGCGCGGCGGGCGTGACGAGCGGCATCGTCTCGCTCGGCGGCAACGTGCAGACGCTGGGGCTGAAGCCCGACGGGACCATGTGGCGCGTCGGCATCGAGGACCCGAACAACCCCGGCAGCTACGTCGGCGTGCTCAACGTCGGCGAGACGGCCATCGTCACCTCCGGCAGCTACCAGCGAAATTTCACGGACGTGACCACAGGCAACAGCTATCACCACATCCTCAAGCCGCAGAGCGGCTATCCCGTGTCGAACAACCTCGTCTCCGCCACGATCATCTGCTCCGACGGGACGATGGCCGACTGTCTGTCCACCGCGATGTTCGTCCTGGGCGAGGTGCAGTCGCTGAACTATTGGCGCCAGTACGGCAAGACGGACGGCGGCGGCTTCGACATGGTGCTGATCACCAAGGACAACCGTATCATCTGCACAAAAGGCCTGATCGAGGACTTCACCCTCGTCAACGAAGGATATACCGTGAGCTACAGCGAGTAAAGCCATGACCGATCTGTCCACATCCGTCCGCTACGTCAAGGGAATAGGGGAGAAAAAGGCGCAGGCACTGGGAAAGCTGGGCGTCTTCTCCCTGTATGACCTCCTGTCCTATTTCCCCGCGCGCTACGAGGACAGAACGAAGTTCTGCCCCATCGCCGCCGCGCCGGAGGGGGAGGGGGTCTGCATCCGCGCGCTCGTGGCCGACACGCCGCGGCTCGTCCGCGTGCGCCGCGGGATGGAGCTGGTAAAGTTCCGCGCGGTGGACGAGAGCGGATCAGTAGACATAACATATTTTAATCAGAATTATGTAAAGGATTATCTCTCCCGCGGCGACAGCGTCTGCTTCTACGGCAAGGTGGAAAGAAACGGCCAGCGCCGCAGCATGGTCAATCCTGCCTATGAAAAGGACGACAAGCCCCGCGGCGTGACGGGCTGCATCCTCCCCGTCTATCGCGTGAACGCCGCGCTCAACCAGCGAACGCTGCGCGACGCGGTACGGCAGGGTCTCGACGCCTGCGGCGGTCTGCTTCCGGAAAACCTCCCGGAAGAGGTCCGCGTACGCAACGGCCTCGCGCAGGCGCGCTACGCCTATGAGTCCGTGCACTTCCCGCCGGACTTCGACGCGCTGGCCATCGCCCGCCGCCGTCTGGTGTTCGAGGAGCTGTTCATTCTCGCCTGCGCGCTGGGCGCGCTGCGCGCCGAGCGCACGCGCGAGAGCGGCCTGAGGCTCGAAAAACGGGACTTTTCCGCTTTTTACGCTGCGCTGCCCTTCACGCCCACCGCGGCGCAGAAGCGCGCGATCGACGAGGCAGCGGCCGACATGACGGGCGGCTTCGTGATGAACCGTCTCGTGCAGGGCGACGTCGGCAGCGGCAAAACGCTGGTGGCGGCGGCGCTGTGCTGGCTCTGCCGCGAAAACGGCTGTGTCAGCGCCTTCATGGCCCCCACGGAGATCCTCTGCGAGCAGCACACCGAAACGCTGACGAAGCTGCTTTCGCCCTTCGGCATGCGCGTGGGCAAGCTGACGGGGTCGATGAGCGCAAAGGAAAAGCGCGAGGCAAAAGCCGCGATCAGGGCCGGGGAATTCGACCTTGTCGTCGGCACGCACGCGCTCTTTTCCGAGGACGTGGAATACGCCCGGCTCGGTCTGATCATCACGGACGAGCAGCACCGCTTCGGCGTTCGCCAGCGCTCGGCGCTCATCGGCAAGGGAGAGAGGCCGCACGTGCTGGTCATGTCCGCCACGCCGATCCCGCGCACGCTGGCGCTGATGATCTACGGCGATCTGGACGTGTCGGTCATCGACGAGCTGCCCCCCGGGCGGCAGAAGGTGGACACCTTCGCCGTGGACGAGAGCTACCGCGCCCGTCTGCACGGATTCATCCGCAAGCTGGCGGGAGAGGGACGGCAGACCTTTGTCGTCTGCCCGAAGGTCGAGGACGGCGAGGAGGGCGAGAGCGATCTCAAATCCGCCGAGGAGCATGCAAAGGAGCTGGCGGGGGAATTCCCGGAGCTGAAGGTCGCCTGCGTGCACGGGCGCATGAAGCCGAAGGACAAGGACGCGGTCATGGCCGCCTTTGTCCGCGGCGAGACGGATATCCTCGTCGCAACGACGGTGATCGAGGTCGGCGTGGACGTGCCGAATGCGGCGCTGATGATCGTCGAGAACGCCGAGCGTTTCGGTCTCAGCCAGCTGCATCAGCTGCGCGGCCGCGTCGGACGCGGCAGGTTCAAAAGCTGGTGCATCCTCGTCTCGGACAATCGGAGCGAGGACGTGCAGGCGCGGCTCTCGATCATGGCCAAAACCAACGACGGCTTCAGGATCTCGGAGGAGGACCTGCGCCTGCGCGGCCCGGGCGACTTCTTCGGCTCGCGCCAGCACGGCCTGCCGGAGATGCATGTGGCGGACCTCGGCGCGGACACGCAGGTGCTGAAAACCGCGCAGGAGGAGGCCAAAGCTCTCCTCGCCGCCGACCCGCAGCTGGAGCTGCCGGAGCACGCCGCTTTGAAGGCCCGGATCACCGAGCTTTTTCGAAATAATACAGATAGTTTTAACTGAACGCGGAAAACAGCCCTTTCCGCCGTCTTAACGAAAAAACGAAAAAAACGCCGGGCCGGGTGAAATCCCGGCCCGGAGTCTTATTTATACTTTTTGTAATCATCGCTCTCCGCCACGCTGTCGGGCGGGAAGAACTCCTCGACGGGGAAGCTGATGCGCCCGAAGAGCGCGCAGGGATCGTCCTCGCTCGTGCCGGGGCATTCCTTATCCGGCAGGAAGTAATCGTAGGCCGGGATCAGCAGCTGCGTCTCACGCTGGAGCCGCACCATCGAGAACTGTCCGATCGTGACGTACCAGCGCCGCACGTTGTCCACGGTCACCAGTTCCTCGCCCATCGCGTCGAGAATGAAGCGGGGGATGATGATGTTCTCGCTGCCCGGCGTCTCGGCGGCGTCGGCGAGCGTGCAGTGCAGGCAGATCGGGTCGACCGCGCTGACGACGGCCTTCGGCTGGTCGTCGGCGGTGACCACGCCCTCCTCGCTGTCGGAGGAGAAGGTCTTCACGCTGCCCTCGCTGCCGAAGAGCATCACGCGCTTGTCAAACACGGCGAGACCGCGGCAGAGCTGCGCGCCGGGGAAGGTCTCGGCCGTGACGCGGTAGAAATAGGTGCAGTCCACGGTGAAATAGCCGCGGTTGAAGCCCACGGGCTCGACGTTCACGTTGACGAACAGCAGCTCGGCGGCTTTCGGGCGGATGCTGATCGCGTTGTCTATGTAGGTCTGCGAGGTGAGCGTGGGATAGACGCGCAGCTCGTCGACGCAGTCCTTGTCTCGGCAGCAGTCAAAGATCTTGTCGGTATTGACGGAAACGGCCTCTCGGATGCTTGCCGCGCTTCCGACGGGCCCGGGAACGGCTTTGTCGGGCATAAGATGACCTCCTGAATGAGAAACTTCAGTACAGCTTATGCGCCGCGGCGGCCGCTTGTTCCGATCCGTATGAAGATCATACGCGCGCGCTATGACGGAGCGGCCGGGCGGGGGAGCGCGCGCCAATTGACACTTGAAAAAATGCGCGGGAGAAGTATAATTATTGTATTATCGAAACGAAACGGGGGAGACGCGCCATGGACCATCACGGCTTTATCCATGAGAAGCTGGACATCAAGCTGCTCATTCTCTTTATTCTCAGCCGCCTGCCCGCCCCGGCCGACCGCGGCACGCTCGACGAGCTGTGCCAGCAGTGTGACGACGGCGTGGGCTATTTCGATTATTCCGACTGCCTGGGCGAGCTGATCGCCACCGGCCACGTCGTCTGCGAGGACGAGGAATACGCCGCCACCGAAAAAGGCAAGCGCGACGGGCGCGAGGTAGAGAGCAGCCTGCCCTATTCCGTGCGCGCGCGGGCGCTGAAGCTGCTCGCCCCGGTGGAGGAGCGTCTTGCGCGAGCCGCCATGATCCGCGCCGAAAGCGCGTCGGACGCGGACGGCTGCCATGTGAAGCTCGCCATGTCCGACGGCAAGGGCGAGATCATTGCGCTCTCGCTGCTCTGCGCGGACGAGGCGCAGGCGAAGATCATGAAAAAGACCTTCCGCCGCAGCGCGGAGGAGATCTACCAGCGGATCGTTGAGATCCTGTGCGAGGAAGGAAAGTGATCCCATTATGAAATACGCGATCCCCGACGGCTACGTCAGCTGCCTGTCCGTCTACGACACGCAGAAGGCCATCAGCCTGCTCAAGCGCCTGTTCGAGGACAGGCTCGGCGCCCTGTTGAACCTCCAGCGCGTGTCCGCGCCGCTTTTCGTCGACGAGGCCTCGGGCCTGAACGACAATCTCAACGGCTACGAGCGGCCCGTGAGCTTCGATATCCTGCGCTCGCCCCACCGCGCCGAGATCGTCCAGTCCCTCGCGAAATGGAAGCGCCTCGCGCTCAAGCGCTACGGCTTCTACCCCGGCAAGGGCATCGTCGCCGACATGGACGCCGTGCGCCGCGACGAGGACGAGCTGGACGCGCTGCACTCGGTCTACGTCGACCAGTGGGACTGGGAGAAGGTCATCCTGCCCGAAAACCGCAACCTCGACTACCTCAAATCCACGGTCATGGACATCGTCACCGCGATCTGCGACACGCAGGAGACCATGCAGGCCATCTATCCGCAGCTGCAGGCGCTCGGCAGGCTCTCGCGCCGCGTCAGCTTCATCACCGCGCAGGAGCTTGAGGACCTCTATCCCGACTTCACGCCCAAAGAGCGCGAGAACGCCTATCTGCGCGAGCATCCGACAAGCTTCATCATCGGCATCGGCGCGCCGCTGCGCTCGGGGAAGCCGCACGACGGCCGCGCGCCGGACTATGACGATTGGGCGCTCAACGGCGATCTGCTGTTTTGGTACGAGCCGCTGGAGTGCGCGATGGAGATCTCCTCGATGGGCATCCGCGTCGATCCGCGCTCGCTGGATGAACAGCTGCGCGCCTCCGGCTGCGACGAGAGAAGAAAGCTGCCCTATCACCGGATGCTGCTGCGCGGCGAGCTGCCGCTGACGATCGGCGGCGGCATCGGCCAGTCGCGCGTGTCGATGCTGCTGCTGGGCAAGGCGCACATCGGCGAGGTGCAGGCCTCGATCTGGGACGAGGAGACCGTGCGCGAATGCGAGGAAAAGGGCGTCATGCTGCTGTGAAGAGCATATCCTACCGAAGAGCGGGAACAGACGGTTCCCGCTCTTTCTGTTTATTTTCTATAAATTATGTAAACTATTTGAGCTGCGGCGTACATGACAAGACCGCTTGAAAAGAGACTTTTCGTTATCGGTGCAGAGAGGGGAAAAAATTACGTAAACCGATCGCGCTAAATCTCCCTGGCGCGGGTGACCTTGACCTTCGCGCGGGCGTCGTTGGCGGCGCGGCGGCATTCCAGCAGAGTCTTTCGCCCCTGCTCGCTCCGGGTGTAGACGAGCTCGAAGCGGTCGCCGCGCTTCTCCAGATGCTTTTTCAGCGTCTCCGCTCCCTTCCTGTTCGCCCCGAGAGCAGCGGGGCAGGCGTAGCTCTGCGAGCTCAGGCGTTTTGTAAAGCCAAACAGCGGCAGCGTCCGGATGAGGAGATAGCGCGGATTGTCCAGCGGCGAGAGAAGCTCGCCCAGCGCCTCGGAAAAGAGGTTCTTTTCGCGCAGGGAGGCACCGTCGAGCGCGCATTCCACGCCCTGCCCGCAGCGCCGTACCGCAAGAGACGCCCCCGCGGAGCTGATCGCGCCGCACTCCCGCATCGCGTCCAGCAGCGCGGCGCCGAGCCGCATGAGCGTCTTTTCGGGCGTCACGGAGCCGAGCGCGCGGCGCAGGTCGCCCGCAAGCCCCGCCGCCGAGAGGCCCATCAAAGGCACGAGGACGCACAGCACGGCCGTCGTCGGTCCGGCGAGACATGCCGCGCCCATCGCGCCGAGCAGCACGCTGTGGAGGGCCGCCGCTCCGCCCGCGCTCGCG
>JAFRDM010000009.1 GCA_017403885.1 Oscillospiraceae bacterium | reverse complement strand
TGCTTGCAGCTGCGGAGATCCGCCTTTCAGGCGGTGTTTCCTCCTTTCTCCCGACTGCATGTTCACTTTGCCACAAATGAGCCGTCAGCCGGGTGTAGTTTGTAGAGGATAAATTCCTCCTTTACAAACTACACCTCCGGGCAAAAGAGGTTTTCTTTGTAATCGGATTGAACAACTATTCTTTTCCTGCTATAATTATTATTAATCTAAACTCTCCTCAGAAAGGAGTGATTTCCATGATCTTCCACCGATTTTCCTCTAAAGCGGAAAGAAGAGCTTATGGCGGTTCGGCGTTTGTTGAACTGCAGTTCTGTATTCTTCCTTCAGGGACGAGATTAAAAAAGATTGTCAGCGTTCGAGCAATTACCCATTGGAAAGACGACTCTCTATATATTCATGTTGATGATATTGATTTGTTCTATCAGAATTACAGCTCTGTGTTCGATTGCGGAACATATAGCAATTTGAAAACAGGGCTGGTAGATCTATGTGGAATCAATTATTACGCACCGGAACAGATAGAGTTCTTGTTGGGAAGGATACTCGATAAAACGCCTTCGGATTATGAAGTCCTTGTAGATTGGCTGACCAGAGCAAAGGCTTTTAACGGCTTCTATGTTTTGGGAGTGTAATCGCTTTTACTCTACCCGTCGGTGTATTTTTACGCGGTCTTTCTATGGTTTGGTGTCCTTTTACACGGTCTTTCACACGCAAGTACGCAGGATTTCATACATTATCCTGCGTACTTTTATTTTTCTCTGTATTCGCAAAACGTTATGCCGGACAAAGAAGCGAGACCGATGGATCCATAATTGCAATCACTGGCCTCGCTTTTAATAATTTTTGGCTGAGCACCCGTCGATCTGTTTCTGCTGCGCTTCTCCGCCGGAACGGGCGATCGTATTATCCCGTCCGGAGCAAAAAACCAAATAACGGCGGAAACCCGTTCGCGGAAACACAGATATGAGAAAGGATTCCGGACCAAAATGCAGCGGAGGAGAATTGCCGCTGTACTTTTCTGTTGAAATATGCTATATTTTGTTTGGCGAGCACCGTTTGAAACGGTCAAAACAGACAAATAATACAAAGGCATGCAAGGAGGATTCGGAATGACACATGACAATTGCGGTTTCGGAACCAAAGCGATCCATGCGGGCAACGTGAAGGATCAACAGTTCGGCGCTCTGACGACGCCCATTTACCAGACCTCCACCTTCGTGTTTGACTCCTGCGAGCAGGGCGGTCGCCGCTTCGCGGGCACGGAGCCGGGCTATATTTACACTCGTCTCGGCAACCCCACGGTCTCCGTTCTGGAAAACAAGGTGGCGGCGCTGGAGGGCGGCGAGGCCTGCGTGGCCGCCGGCTCAGGCATGGGCGCGATCTCGTCGTGCCTGTGGACGATCGCGGGCGCAGGCAAGCACATTCTGGCGGACGGCACGCTTTACGGCTGCACCTATGCGCTGCTGAGCCACGGCATGACGCGCTACGGCGTGGAGGTCGATTTTATTGACACGACCGATCTGGAAAACGTCAAGGCGCACCTCAGACCCAATACGGCGGCGGTTTATCTCGAAACGCCGGCGAACCCCAATCTGAAGATCACCGACATCGCGGCCGTGGCGGAGATCGCGCACGCCTACAATCCGGAGATCAAGGTCGTGTGCGACAACACCTTTGCCTCTCCCGCCCTGCAGCAGCCGCTCGCGCTGGGCGCCGACGTGGTGGTGCACTCCGCGACGAAATATCTCAATGGCCACGGCGACGTTATTGCGGGCTTTGTCGTCGGCAAGGCGGACTTTATTTCGCAGGTCCGTCTGTTCGGTCTCAAGGACATGACCGGCGCGGTCATGGATCCCTTCGCCGCCTTCCTGATCCTGCGCGGCCTCAAGACGATGGAGATCCGCATGGAGCGCCACTGTGCCAGCGCAAAGAAGGTCGCGGAATTCCTCGACGCGCATCCGGCCGTGGAGAAGGTCTATTATCCCGGCCTTCCGCATCATGAGGGCCACGACATCGCCGCGCGGCAGATGAAGGACTTCGGCGGCATGCTGAGCTTTGAGGTCAAGGGCGGCAAGGCTGCCGGCATGAAGCTCGTCAACTCGCTGAAGCTGATCACCGTCGCTGTCTCGCTGGGCGACGCCGAGACGCTCATCGAGCACCCCGCCTCCATGACGCACTCCACCTACACGGCCGAGGAACTGGAGGAGAGCGGTATCCCCGCCGGCTTGATCCGTCTGAGCGTCGGTCTGGAGAATGTCGAGGACATCATCGCCGACCTCAAGCAGGGATTGGATGAACTGTAAAACCGAAACTTGGTCCGCGGAGCGGAAACGATCAAAAAGCGGCAGGCGTTCAGCCTGCCGCTTTTTTTCAAGAGAGATGGTCACTCGTTGGTGTAGTTGTCGAAGTAGCCCTGGATGTAAACGATGGGGGTGCCCTTGTCGCCGGAGCCGGACGTCAGGTCGCACAGCGAACCGATCAGGTCGGTAAGACGGCGGGGCGTGGTGCCCTCGGAGACCATGTTGCCCACCAGACTGTCGCCGGTCTTGGCGCGGATCTTGGCCTCGATGGCCTCGCGCAGCGCGTCGCCGGACAGATCGCCGAACTCGTTGTCGGCCAGATACTTGAGCTTGAGCTCGTTGGGCGTTCCGATCAGCCCCACGGTGTAGCCGGGGGAGACCACGGGGTCGGCCAGCTCCCAGATTTTGCCGACGGGGTCCTTAAAGGCGCCGTCGCCGTAGACCATGGCTTCGATGCGTTTGCCGCTGGCCTCGGAGAGGATGCGGCTGAGCTCTTCGGCGACGGCGGTGCAGTCGCGGGGGAAGAGCTTGACGGTGTCCTCGGTAGCCTTGTTGGAGCCCAGCAGACCGTAAGTCTCGTTGTAGCCGCTGCCGTCGACCGGGGCGTTGAGAATGTCGTCCAGCCCCAGAACGGTTCTGGCGCCGGCGGCCTTAAGCAGACGCTTGGAGCGGGCGCGGGTGTGGATGTCGCAGGTGATGACGGTGTCGGTGTGATCCAGCAGGGTGGTGACCTTGTTGCCGAAGAGCACCTCGACCTCGCAGCCCTCGCCGCGGATCAGCTCGGAATAGAAATCAATGTAGTCCACGCCGGTGAAGGGATGGACGATGCGGCCGAATTTCTCGCGGAACTGTCCGAGCGTCAGCACGTCGGCGTAGGGGTTGACGCCCGCCTCGTCCAGGCTGTCCCAGTCCACCAGATGGTTGCCCACCTCGTCGGAGGGATAGCTGAGCAGCAGGACGATCTTTTTGCAGCCGGCGGCAATGCCGCGCAGCAGCAGGGAAAAACGGTTGCGGCTGAGAATGGGGAAGGCCACGCCCACGGTCTCGCCGCCGGTCTTTGCCCGCACGTCCGCGGCGATCTGTCCAACGCTCGCGTAGTTGCCCTGCGCCCGGGCCACGACGGACTCGGTCACGGCCACGACGTCGCGGTCGCAGGGGGCGATGCCGGCTTCCTTCCAGGCCTCCATGACGGAGTCAGCGGCGATTTGGGCAATATTGTCGTTCCGGCGGATGATGGGGGCGCGGATACCGCGCACGACAGTTCCGATAGTTCTCATTGAAAAACGCTCCTTTGCCTGAAAAGGCAGAAATTAAAAACACAAAAAACAGTATACGTCAGCAAACGGCAGAAGTAAAGTATCCGCGCACATATAATTTACGTATTGTTTTGATACGTTTTGCAGGTCATGCTCTGCGTTCTTCTTTCTGCGCCCGGCGCTGCAGACCGCGCCCTGACCGCGGCGGCTTGTTTCGCCTTGCCGGCTTGCTTGTTGCCGCCGCCGGGAAGATATGGTATAATCCGACCGGCAGGCCGCGGTCTGCGAACGATGAGGAAAAGAGGCGAAGAATTCAGCGTGAAGACCAAAAGAATCCTGATGAGCGCCCTCGGCGTGGTGATCTGCGGGATCAGCGTCGGCATGTTCAAGCACGCCGCGCTGGGCGTGGACCCCTTCCAGTCGCTGATGAGCGGGCTGGACGCCGTGATCTCGATCCGGTTCGGGACGCTCTATGTGATCGTCAATCTGATCCTGCTGCTCTTTGCCCTGGTTTTCGACAGGCGCAAAATCGGTCTGGCCACTCTGATCAACCTCTTTCTGCTTGGCTATATCGCCGAGTTTTCACAGGCCTGCTGCCGCTCCGCTTTCCCGGACATGAGCCTGCCCGGAAGGCTTGCGCTGCTCACGGCCGCGATCGTGATCATGTGCCTGGCCTCCGCCTTTTATTTCACCGCGGATCTGGGCGTGTCCACGTATGACGCCGTTTCGCTGATCTGGTCGGAGAGGCAGAGCCGTATCCCGTTCCGGATCTGCCGGATCATCTGCGATCTGATCTGCGTTTCCTGAGGCGCGCTGCTTTGTCTGGCGGGCGGCGTGAAGGTGTCCGGCGTCGTCGGGATCGGCACCGTCGTTACGGCCTTTTTCATGGGGCCGCTGATCGACCTGTTCAATCGAAAGGTCGCGCGGCCGTTCCTGGCTGGATCGACGGTACGGAAGAGCGGCGAGGCGGAGAAATGAGCGCTCCGGCGGAGCGAAAAGGACGCGGGGAGGATAGCATGTACAGAAAAGCCGGCCTTGACGACTGCGCGCAGATCCATGAGCTGATATGCGGCATGGAGCAGCGGGAGCTCCCGCCTGCGCGTTTTTGGGAGATCTATTGCGATCAGCTGCGCAGCGAGCGGTATTATTGCCTTGTCCGCGAGCATGACGGGCGGGTGATCGGCGTTTTGAACCTGCGCTTCGAGGAGCAGCTGCATCACGCGGAGCGAATCGCCGAGATCATGGAATTCGCGGTCGATCCCGCCTTCAGAAATCATGGGATCGGGAAAGACATGCTGGAGAATGCCTGCCGGATCGCCCGGAAGCATGGCTGCGTGCAGCTCGAGGTGGCCTGCAACCAGCTGCGGAAGGATACGCACCGCTTTTATCTCAGAGAGGGCATGCACAACTTCCACTTCAAGTTTTCCAAGCCCCTGGACGGGGAGGATGCGGCCGAAAACAGGCTCGGCAGATGAGGGCCGCTCGATACGGAGAAAGACAATGGAAGAAACGCTGACTTTGACGCCGATGACGCGGGAAATGTACCACGCGTATTTCAAGGAGTATGAGAACGACCCCGCGCTGTTCCTCGACCGGGCGCAGTTCAGGCCCTATACCTACAGCGAGGAGGAGGTCGAACGCTATATCCGGCGGCAGCTCGGGCAGAAGCGGAAAACGCTCGCGGTCATGTACGGGAACGAGATCATCGGCGAGATCGTAATCAAAAACATCGAAGAGCGCAAAAGCGCCGTGCTGAGTATCTCCATGAAGAATGAGCGCTGGAAAAACCGCGGATTCGGAACACAGGCGGAGCGGCTGGCCGTTCAGTATGTGTTTGAAGAGCTGGACATCCCGACGCTGTATGCCGACGCGCTCCGAACAAACGGGAGAAGTCTGCGCGTGATGGAAAAAGCAGGCTTTCGCTTCGAGCGTGAGGACGGAACATTCAAGTATTATCGGATCGTCAGGGACGATCGCCCTCCGTGCGCCTCGCGGACGGAGGAGGTCTGAAAGGAGAAAAGACATGGACAGAGAGGACGTTATCATCAGAAGAGAGAGACCGGAAGACTATCGCGGCGTTGAGGAGCTTGTGCGGGAGTCGTTCTGGAACGTGTACCGCCCGGGCTGTCTGGAGCACTATGTGCTCCATCGGCTCAGAGACGAGCCCGCCTTTGTCCCGGAGCTGGACTTCGTGATGGAACAGAACGGGCGCGTCATCGGGCAGAACATGTTCATGCGCGCCGTGATCCGCGCCGATGACGGACGGGAGATCCCCATCATGACGATGGGACCGATCTGCATTGCACCGGAGCTCAAACGGCAGGGCTACGGCAAGCGCCTGCTGGACTACTCGCTTGAACAGGCCGCGGCCCTTGGCTGCGGCGCGCTGTGCTTCGAGGGAAACATCGCCTTTTACGGCAAGAGCGGCTTCCGCTTTGCCCGCGAGTTCGGCATCCGTTATCATGATCTGCCGGAGGACGCGGACGATTCGTTTTTCCTGTGCAAAGAACTGATCGCCGGCTATCTCGACGGCGTCAGCGGAGAATACGGCCCGCCGGAGGGCTATTATTGTGCGGAGCGGGAGGCGGAGGCCTTCGAGACCTATGACGCTCTCTTTCCGCCGAAAGAAAAGCTGCGTCTGCCCGGCCAGCTTTTCTGAAAAACACGATCCGATCGGCAAAGCGCCCCGTCCCGGGTGGGACGGGGCGCTATTTTGTCCTCTCCGCGAAAAGCGTCAAAACACAAAATATAGTATTAATCTTTCTTAATTCCGCGCCCGAGGGGACAAAATATATTGCAATGACAGTGTTTTGATGGTAAAATGCAACGATAGAAGAGTATCGCGCCCGCCTTTTTCGGACGCGGCATCAACGCTCCGCCGCGCCGGAAAAAGGCGGGCGGAAAACACCTCGGAGGAAACGCTGTGAAAGGGAAGAAAGGGATCTGTCTGATCCTTTGCATATTGCTTTTGACGGGACTTGCGCCGCAGCGCGCCGCCGCCGTTTTCGGTGAGCCGGTGGACGGCGTGTGGGCTTCGATCGCGCTGACGGGCGGAGCCAACAAGGTCATTTTCTCTGCCGACGACGAGATCGAACAGCAGATCCTGTACCCGGACGAAAAGACCGACGCGCAGTATCTTCTGCCTGAAGGGATCGTCTACGACGCGCCGACCAATACGCTGACGCTGACGGATTTCGACGCGCCGACGGCGAATCTCGTGCTTACGATGATGGGCGCGGACTTCAGGATCTGCCTCGTGGGAAGCAGCCGCCTTGGCTCGATCTGTTCCGAGTCGAAGGGCCGCGGCGGCAGCATCACCTTCAGCGGCGACGGCTCGCTGGATATCAGCGCCCCGGAAAACGCGATCCTCGTCCGCGCCGGCGGCGCTCCGGACTTCGTGCGCATCGAGCCGCAGCTTCGTTTGACGCTGAGCGCCGCCGAAGGCAGCGCGATCCGTGTGTATGACACGGCGCTTGTGGATGGCGCCATAGAATTCGACACCAGCGATCCGCAGGTTATGGCCTGGGACGACCGCGTACCGGCGGACAGCGTGACGACGGTCGAAGGCAAAACGCTTGAGCTTTATTCGCTCGGCGGAGCGGAAGGCCTTTATGGGATCGAGGACGACATCGTTTCCGACAGCGAGGGCGACCGGATCGTCAGCAACGTATATCTGCTGGGAGAAAAGAACGCCGACGGGCTTTACAGCATTGCCGAAGAGATCGAGCACAACACGGAGGACCTTTCCGCCTTTGAACATGTTTATTCGCCGCACGACTGGATCCTTGTCGATCTGAACAGCGGCCTTACGGCGCCGCAGGCACGTTTTGCCCGCTTTACCGTCAGCGTGCTGCCCCCGGAGGAGGGCGGGACGCTCAGCGTCTCACAGACCGAGGTCGCCCGCGGCGGCAGCGTCGAAGTGCGCGCCGTACCGCAGGAGGGCTTTAAGCTCACCGCGCTCACCGTCAACGGAACGGAGGTCGAGACCGCGAACGGCGTTTACGTCATCGGCGGCATTACCGCGGACCAAAGCGTCGCGGCCTCCTTTGCCGCCGCCGCTCCGGAGAGTATCACGGTCGCTGCGCCCGAGATCTCGGCCTTCGAGGTCCCCGCGGACGGCGCGGAGCCCTTTGTCAGCGAGCCCTTTACGGCTTCCGTTACGGATGGCGCGGGCGATCCCGTCGGCGCAGCCGTGATCTGGGGCGTCGAGCCGGAATCGGAGGGCGTATCTATCGGAGCTGACGGTCGTGTCACGGTCTCGAACGCCGCCAAGAGCACGGCCGAGGACGGGCTGATCTTCACCGTTACCGCTGCGGTAGAGGGAACAGAGATCGCCGATCGGAGCGCTGTGTTCAGCGTCACGCTTGCCGAGAGGAGGGCGGCCGCGATTCACCTGACGCGCGACGGCGAGCCGCTTGGGGAGAGCGACACCGTCCTGATCCCCGCTGCCGGAGAGACGACGGAGCAGCAGTACGGCGTTGAGGTCTTCGACCAGTACGGCGGCGCGCGCGAGGAGGAGATCGTGTGGAGCGCGGGCGACTGGCCCGCGGGCGTGATCCGCAGGGATGATACGCTTGTTGTATCCGATGAATGCCGGGATGGCAGCAGTTTGGCTGTCACCGCGGCATGCGCCGCCGACAGCGCAGTCGCGGCTACGGTTACAGTCGGCTTTGCCGCGCCCACTTTGCCGGAAGAGGATCCCGACGAACCGACCGATCCGGAAGATGATCCCGACGAACCGACCGATCCGGAAGATGATCCCGACGAGCCGACCGACCCGGAGGAGGATCCCGACGAGCCGACCGATCCGGAAGATGATCCCGATGAACCGACCGACCCGGAAGATGATCCCGACGAGCCGACCGATCCGGAAGAGGATCCCGACGAACCGACCGATCCGGAAGATGATCCCGACGAACCGACCGATCCGG
>JAFRDM010000008.1 GCA_017403885.1 Oscillospiraceae bacterium | reverse complement strand
CGTCTTTAAAGACACCCGTACCCTTGCGGCCAAGGTCGTTGAGATGGTCGATGCGATCATGAAGGGCCAGGAGCCCCCGATCAACGACACCAAGACCTACGACAACGGCACCGGCATCATCCCCAGCTTCCTGTGCGAGCCGGTGGCCTGCACGGTCGACAACTACAAGGAGCTGCTGATCGACTCCGGCTACTACACCTTTGAGCAGCTCGGCATCGAAGAGGGCGCCGCCCCCGCCGCCGCCGAGAAGTCTCCCGAGGACTATGCCGGCACGCTGACCGTCTACTCTCCGCACGACTCCGACCCGCTCAACGACGGCGTCGCCGCCTTTGAGGCCGCGTATCCCAACGTGAAGGTCGAGGTCATCGCCGACGGCACCTCCAACCTGGTCAACAAGATCGGCGCCGAGGCTGCCAACCCCATCGCCGACGTGCTCTGGGGCGGCGGCGCCGACACGCTGGCTGCTTACAAGGAGTACTTCCAGCCCTACAAGCCCAGCTGCATCGATCTGATCGATCCCTCTCTCGTTGACGCCGAGTACTACTGGATCGGCGAGTCCCCGCTGCCCATGGTCTTCATCGCCAACACCGACAAGATCCCCGAGGAAGATATCCCCACCACCTGGGCTGCTCTGGCTGACTTCGACACCGCCAAGTACGGCAAGATCGCCATCGCCGACCCGACCTCCTCCGGCTCCGCCTTCACGCAGCTGTGCACCATGCTCTTCCTCTTCGGTGATGAGTCTGACGACTACGCCGCCGGCTGGGAGTTCGTCGACAAGATCATCGACAAGCTCGAGGTCAAGAACTCCTCCTCTCTGGCTCACAAGGACATCTTCGCCGGTGAGAACGCCGTCGGCATCACCCTTGAGAAGGCCGCCATCAAGTACACCGATCCCTTCATGAAGGTCATTTACCCGACCGACGGCACCTCCGCCGTTCCCGACGGCGTCGCCATCGTCAAGAACTGCCCGAATCCCGAGCTGGCTCAGCTCTTCGTCGAGTTCGTGCTCAGCTACGACTGCCAGGCCAGACAGAACAGCGAATGGGGCCGCCGCCCGATCCGCAGCGACGTCACGCCTGTCGGCCTTGCGCCGCTCAGCGACATCGTGCTGATGAACTACAACTTCGACTACGCCGCCAACAACGCTCCCGACATCAAGGAGATGTGGCAGGACAAGCTGGTCGGATAATCATATCCGAACAGCCCCAAACCCCGCTTTTCAGGCAAGGGGGATCCCCGGATTCCCCTTGCCTCTTCCATATCACGACCCTCATGGCCGAGGGAAGGGGATGGGCGCGTCCTTTTCCCTGAGCCATGAAAAAACTTTATCTCGGAGGGATCATATGAGCAACGCAGTCATCATTAAAGATGCCGTCAAGAAGTACGGCGATTTTATCGCGCTCAAGGGCGTGTCGCTGGACATCAAGGAGGGCGAGTTCTTCACTCTGCTCGGCCCGTCCGGCTGCGGCAAGACCACCCTGCTGCGTCAGATCGCCGGCTTCAACTCGATCGAGGGCGGCGACTTCTACTTCGGCGACAAGAGAATCAACGCCGTCCCCGCGCACAAGCGCGATATCGGCATGGTCTTCCAGAACTACGCCATCTTCCCGCACCTGACCGTTGAGGAGAACGTGGCCTACGGTCTCAAGGCCCGCAACGTCCCCAAGGCGGAGATCGCCCCGCGCGTGAAGGAAGCGCTGGAGCTCGTGCAGATCGCCCATCTGGCCAAGCGCAAGCCCAGCGAGCTCTCCGGCGGTCAGCAGCAGCGCGTGGCGCTCGCCCGCGCCTTCGTCATCGAGCCGAGCGTCCTTCTGATGGACGAGCCGCTCTCGAACCTCGACGCCAAGCTGCGCGTACAGATGCGCACCGTCATCAAGAAGCTGCAGCGCAAGCTCGGCATCACGACGATCTACGTCACGCACGACCAGGAGGAGGCCCTCGCCATCTCCGACCGCATCGCCGTCATGAAGGACGGCGTGATCATGCAGATCGGCACGCCCACCGAGATCTACGCCAAGCCGCAGAACCCCTTCGTCGCGGGCTTCATCGGCGTGAGCAACTTCCTCGAATGCACGGTGGAATCCGGCGGCGTGGTGGACATCCACGGCCAGCTGAAGATCAAGGTCCCGACAAAGAAGGACTACGTCGGCCCCGCCAGGCTCTCCGCTCGGCCCGAGCAGCTGTTCTTCTCTGAGGAGGGTCTGCCCGGCGAGATCATGTTCTCCACCTTCCTGGGCGACTTTATCGAATACGAGGTCAGGCTCGCCGACGGCCAGAATCTGATCGTCAACGAGTACACCAAGGATACGACCGAGGTCCACGAGGCCGGAGAGAAGGTCTTTCTGAACTTCGACCCGACCAGGATCAGCGTCTACGAGGCGGAGTCCGAGGAGGTCATCACATGCTGAAACGGAAAAACACGACCATCCCCTTCTACATGGACCCGTGGTTCTGGGTCAAGCTGATGGTGTTCGTGATTTTTGCCGTTTTCCTCGTGTGGCCCTTCTCCTCGATCATCACGAACGCTTTCAAGAGCACGAAAGTCGCGGGCTTCACGCTGCGCAACTTTGAGCGCTTCTTCACCAAAAAGTATTATTACGGCGCGCTGTGGAACAGCGTCGGCATCTCGCTCGTGCCCACGATCTTCGCGGTCGTGCTGGGTGTGCCGATGGCCTATCTGATGACGCGCTACAACGTCTGGGGCAAGAAGATCTGGCATGTGCTGGCGATCCTCTCGCTGATGAGCCCGCCCTTTCTGGGCGCCTACGCGTGGATCATGCTTTTCGGCCGCGCCGGCTCGATCACGACCTTCCTGGCCAACTACGGCATCACGATCCCGACGATCTACGGCTTCGGCGGCATCAGCACGGTACTGACGCTCAAGCTGTACCCGTATATTTATATGTATACCTCCGGCGCGATGGAGAGCATCGACAGCTCGCTGGAGGAATGTGCCGAAAACCTCGGCAGCGGCAAGCTGCGCCGCTTCTTCACCGTGACGATGCCGGTGGTCACGCCCTCGATCACCGCCGGCGCGCTGGTCGTGTTCATGAGCGCGCTGGCCGACTTCGGCACGCCGATGCTGCTCGGCGGCTCCGAATTCCGCACGCTGCCTGTCCTGATCTACAACGAGTATCTCTCCGAGACGGGCGGCAACGGCAATCTCGCCTCCGCCATCTCCATCATCATCGTCATCATCACGCTGGTGATGCTGCTGGTGCAGAAGGGCTACGTCGGACGCCGCAACTACATCATGTCGGCGCTGCGCCCACCGAAGGAGACCGAGGTGCACGGCTTCCGCCGCTTCCTCGTCACGCTGCCGGTCTTCCTTATCAGCTTTATCTCCTTCCTGCCGCAGATCGTCGTCTGCGCCAGCTCCTTCCAGCACACCAACTACTCCAGCTTCATCGGCGGCTTCACCTTTGAGAACTATCAAAATCTCGGCGCGCGTCTGTGGAGCAGCCTGGGCAACACCTTCTCCTACTCGCTGATCGCCATGGTCTTCATCGTGATCATCGGCATCCTGATGAGCTACGCCATCGTGCGCAAGAAGGGCAAGACCGGCGGGATCCTCGACATGCTGCTGATGGCCCCCTACGTCATCCCGGGCTCCGTTCTCGGCCTGTGCTATATCGTCACCTTCAACGTCAAGCCCCTGATCCTCACCGGCACGGCGGCGATCATCATCATCTCCTACATCATCCGCAAGCTGCCCTATACCGTCCGAAGCGCCAGCGCCTTCCTGCTGCAGATGGATCCGAGCGTGGAGGAGGCGTCGATCAACCTCGGCGTCCCGCCGATGAAGACCTTCTGGAAGGTCACGGCCCGTCTGATGCTGCCGGGCGTGTTCTCCGGCGCGATCCTCTCCTGGGTCACCTGTATCAACGAGCTGAGCTGCTCGATCATGCTCTCCTCCGGCCATAACAACACCCTGACGATCGAGGCCTACACCAACATCGTCCGCAACTCCGTCGGCTCCGGCGCGGCCCTCTCCGCGATCCTGACGGTGACGAGCGGCCTGATCCTGATCATCGCGCTGCGGGTCACCAAGGGCAAGATCAGAGTATGATCCGGAACATCGTCTTCGACATGGGGCAGGTCCTGCTCCGCTTTGATCCGGCCTATTTCATCGAGCGCGCCGGCGCGGCGGACGAGGACAGGGCGCTGCTGCTGCGCGAGGTGTACAAGTCTCTCGAATGGGCCCGGATGGACCGCGGCTCGTTGACCGAAGCTCAGGCGGCGGAAAGCATGTGCCGCCGCCTGCCGGAGAGGCTGCACGAGACGGTGCACGCGCTCGTCGACAAGTGGGACCGCCCGATCCTCCCCATCGAGGGGATGGAGGAGCTGATCGCGGCGCTCAAAGACAGGGGCTACGGTATCTACCTGCTGTCCAACGCCTCTTATCGGCAGCATGAGTACTGGCCGCGCATCCCGGCCAGCCGCTTTTTCGACGGCACGCTCATCTCCGCGGACGTCAAGCTGGTCAAGCCGCAGCCGGAGATCTACCGGCTCCTGTGCGAGACCTTCTCGCTCGACCCCGACGAGTGCGTGTTCATCGACGACGCGATCAACAACGCCGAGGGCGCCTTTCTCTGCGGCATGCACCCGATCGTCTTCCACGACGACGTTCCCGAGCTTCGTGCAAGGCTGCGCGAAGAGGGCGTGAACGTATAAGAAAAAGCTCTTTCAGCATCAAGCTGAAAGAGCTTTTTCGTCTATCGGATAAAACTGCCGGGAGGGGCCTTCCCCTCCCGTTTTTTTGCGCTTACGACAGGTTGCCCGTGGCGTACATCACGGCCGTCGTCGCAACGACGGGCGCGGTCTCGCAGCGCAGGATCCGCTCGCCCATCGAGCAGATATGCAGCCCGACGATGCGGGCCAGATCCGCCTCAAAGGGAGCGAAGCCGCCCTCCGGCCCGGTGATGAGCGCCGCGCTCTTTGCCCCTCTGTTTGCCTCAAGCACGGCGTCGAGCCCTTCTCGCTCGCCCGTCTCATAGAGGAAAATCTTAAGCTCCTTCTGATTGGCGATGTTCAGCGCCTCGGCGAACTCGCCCGCCCAGCGCACCTGCGGGATGATCCCGCGGCCGGACTGCTTGGCGGCCTCCTCGGCGATGCGCTGCCAGCGTTCGAGCTTCTTCTCCGGCGTTTCGGGCCGCGCGACGCAGCGCTCGGAGAGGAAAAAGACGATCTCAAATGCTCCGGCTTCGACGCATTTCTGGATGATGTAGTCCGTCCGGTCTCCCTTGGGCAGGCCGCAGAGCACCGTCACGGCGACGGAGGGCTCGGCCGGGCAGGGCACGACCTCGATCACCTCGGCCTCGACCTTATCGGGCTCGGCGCTGACGAGGCGGCACTTGTAGTCCGTCCCCTGCGCGTCGCAGATGATCAGATCCTCGCCCGGACGCAGACGCAGCACGCGCACATGTTCGGCGTCGCGGCCGCGGATGATCGCCATGCCGCCCTTGAAATTCGTTCCGGCCATAAAAAATCTCGCCATGTTTGAAAAGCCTCCGTTCACGGACTTTTTAACTATATAATTATGACATAAAAAAACGCGCTTGGCAAGAGCGGTCTCGCATTCGGCGCATACAATGCTTTGAAAGGAGGCTGGGGCATGGAACAAAAGCAGCCGTTCAAAGACTTTTCGGAGGTATGGAAGCGTGTGGAGGCTTCTCGCCCGAAGCTGGAGGGCTCGGCGAGACTGATGCCGCGGAAAAAAACGAAAGGAATTCCCCTGCGGCCCTTTCCGCAGCGGGAAGGATCATGAGCGCTTGAGTTTTCCCGGGCTTACGCCGAAGGCGGCGGTAAAGGCGCGGTGGAAAGCGGAATAGTCGGCAAAGCCGCTCTCCTCGGCGGCGCGCGCCGCGCTCGCGCCTTCGCGGATCAGATGCGCGGCGTGCATCAGCCGCCGCTGGCGTACATAGGCGTGTACGCTCGTGCCCGTCTGCGCCTTGAACAGACGCATAAAATGATAGCGGCTGATGTGCACGCGGTCAGCCAGCTCCTCCACGCTCAGCGGAGCCGTCAGGTTTTCGTTGACATAGGAGAGCACCGCGGCGATCTTTTCGTCGTAGACGCTCTCGACAGGAAGCGCCGCCTCCGCCCTGGCCGAGAGGCGGCCGAGCAGCACCAGCAGCTGCACGATATAGCTGTCGCACATGGCCTGTGCGCCGAAATCCGCGGCGTTCAGGCTTTTTTCAACGCCTTCGAGCACGGCGGCAAGCTGGGCGCGCTGCTCCTCGTCCGGCGAGAGCAGATACTCCGCGCGCTCGTCGGCGCGGTCGAAGCTGCCGAAAAGCCGGGCCTCCGGCATCAAGCGGTCGAAATACTTGCGGTCGAGATACAGGATGATGCGCTCATAGGGGACCGACTTGTCCACCAGCGCCTTGTGTATCGTGTGGTGACGCACCAGCAGGATGTCCCAGGGCCGCAGCGGATAAACGATGCTCTCGAGCGCGTAATCCACCCGCCCGTCCAGCAGCAGTACGAGCTTGTCAAACTCGTGAAAATGAAAATCGAGCTCGGCCCCGGCGGTGTCGCGCAGATGGAAGTAATGATAATTCTCCTTTAAGTAACCCTCGCGAGTATAGCGTCTCTCTGCCACGGCTCTTCACCTCTTTACTTCATTATATAGCACTTTTTGCAAGTTTTCAAGCAAATCTTACAATTCTATTTGCAGTTTTATTTCTGTATAGTAACATCAGCCATAGATTATGGAGGTGCCACATGAAAAAATTCCTTAAGAACAACTGGTTCTTCTTCTCAATGATCGTAGGCATCGTGCTCGGCATCGTCGTCGGATTCGTATGGGACGGCGCCGGCGCGCTCGAGCCGCTCGGCACACTGTTCATCAATATGATGTTCTGCGTCGTCGTCCCGATGGTCTTCTTCTCCATCTCCTCATCCATCGCAAACATGCGCAGCGCCAAACGCGCCGGCAAGCTGATGGGTACGACAGTCGTGACCTTTATGTGCACGACCATCATCGCGTCTGTGATCATGTACGTACTCGTGCGCTTCATCCCGGTCTATACCGGCGAGCCGGCCTTTGAGCCCGGCGCCTCCGAACCGATGAGCGCTGGCGCCATGATCGTCGGCTTCTTCACCAAGCCCGACTTCCCCGATCTGTGGAGCCGCCGTTCGATCCTGCAGCTGATCATCGCGGGCATCTTCTTCGGCTTCGGCGTGCAGATGTGCGGCGGTCCCGAGACGAAAGTGGCGAAGCTTCTCGAGGAGATCACCAACGTCCTCATGAAGGTCATCAAGATCATCAGCTACTACGCCCCGATCGGCTTCTTCGGCTTCTTCGCCGCGCTGGTAGCCGCCCACGGCGCCGACTTTGTGTCCAGCTATGCGCGTGCGATCATCCTCTACTACGTCGTATCCTTCCTCTACATGTTCCTGATCTTCCCGCTCTATGCGCGCTTCGGCGGCGGCAAGGGCGCGGTCAAGGTCATGTTCTCCCACCTCTTCCGCCCCGCGGCCGTGGCCTTCGGCACCTGCTCGTCGGTTGCGACGATCCCCACCAACATGGAGGTTTCCGAGGACACCGGCATCTCCAAGGACGTCACCGACATCGTGCTGCCCATGGGCGCTACGATGAACATGGACGGCTCGGGTATGAGCGCGATCATCAAGGTCGCCTTCCTCTTCGGCATGTTCGGCATGAACTTCAATTCCGGCGACGCGCTGCTGGCGATCGTCGTCGCGACGGTCTCCTCCGTGGCCATGTCCGGTATCCCCGGCGGCGGCGGTACGGGCGAACTGGTGCTCTGCTCGCTGTTCTTCCCCGAGCAGCTGGCGATCGCCTTCCCGATCGCGCAGGCCATCGGCGACCTGGTCGATCCTCCCGCTACGATGGTCAACGCGGCCGGCGACTATGTCGCTTCCTACATTGTCTCCCGTTTCAACGACGGCAAGGACTGGCTGCAGAAGGCTCTCGCGAAGAAGAGCGCGCAGGCGGCCGAGGCTCCGTCGGAAGAATAAGATGCGCTATACCAAAATGCACGGCGCCGGGAACTCCTTCGTTCTGATCGAGGACCCGCGCGGTGAGCACAGGGGCGAGGACCTTTCCGTCCTCGCCCTGCGCTTATGCGACAAAAAAAGCGGCCCGGGCGCGGACGGGCTGATCGTCGTCACGCGCGCCGAGGGCGCGGACATGGGCATGCTCTTCTACAATTCCGACGGCTCGGCGGGCGAGATGTGCGGCAACGGCGCGCGCTGCCTGGCGCGCTACGGCGTCGAACACGGTCTCGTGCGCGACGCGGAGGATATCCGCATCCTCGCCCCGGCGGGCGAGGTCCGCGCCCGCCGGATCACGCAGGAGCTCTACGAGGTGCGTCTCAATGACCCGAGCGTGATCGACCTTGACCGTATGGCCGAGGGCGAGCGCTGCTCCTACGTCGAGCTGGGCGAGCCCGGCATCCCGCACGCGGTCGTCGAGGTGGGAGCGGACGCCTTTTCCGATCCCGACGCCCTGCGCGAGAGAGGGAGGCGGCTGCGCCGCAGCCCTGCCTTCCC
Source organism: Oscillospiraceae bacterium (assembly GCA_017403885.1). GTDB lineage: Bacteria > Bacillota > Clostridia > Oscillospirales > Oscillospiraceae > Limivicinus. The sequence continues at coordinate 2,446 of JAFRDM010000008.1, read as the reverse complement.
AAAGGGCGCGAACGTCAGCTTCGCCTGCCCGATCGGCGAGGGGCGTGTGCGCGCGATCACCTTCGAGCGCGGTGTGGAGGATTTTACGCTCGCCTGCGGCACCGGCTGCGGCGCGATCGCCGTGAGCTTTTTGCTCTCCGGCCGTATCGGCGGCGAGCGTCTTGCGATCGAGATGCCCGGCGGCGAGCTGTCCGTATCGCTGCGGCGCACAGAAAACGGCGCGCGCGATATCCTGCTCACCGGCCCGACCGCCGTAGTGGAAGAGGGCATAAGGACGCGGGGCGTCAAAAAAACAGATCAAAGCGATGAACGGAGGATGACAACATGAACGGAGCGCTTGCGCTGGAGCTGTTCGGATATTTGGGATCTTTTCTGGTCCTCGTCTCCATGCTCATGACCTCGGTGGTGCGGCTGCGCGTGATCAACCTGATCGGCAGCGCCATCTTCGCGGCCTACGCGATCCTGATCCGCTCTTACCCGACGGCGCTGCTCAACGGCTGTCTGGTGGGCGTCAACGTCTACCAGCTGCTGCGGCTGCGCCGCAGCACGGGCAAGAGCTACGATTTTCAGCCCTTCGGCGGCGGAGACGGCTTCCCCGTCTGGTTTTTCCGCCGTTACCGGGACGATATCGCCCGCTATTTCCCCGCTCTGGACTATGAGCGCGCCTTGACGGCTGAAGGCTTCGCCGTCTTTTACGACGATCAGATCGCCGGCGTGCTGCTGGGCGAGCGGGAGGGCGAGCTCTTTGATATCCTGCTCGACTACAGCACGCTCTCCTTCCGGGACTGCTCGGTGGGCGAATATCTCTACGGCGTTCTCCCCGGCTGCGGCATCACGCGCCTCTCCTGCGCGGCCGACAGCCCCGAGCACGTGCCCTATATGGAAAAAATGGGCTTTGTCCGCCAGGCGGACGGCCGCTATCTCAAGCAGCTTGTGAAAAACTGAAAGCTCCGAAAACGTGAAAGCGCACGCTCCTCCGCGCCCGGCTGGCGGGAGGGCGTGTGCTTTTTTTGCGTGAGAGGCTCTCCTTTTCGCCCCGATTTGCGGCTCCGGCGGTGTATCGTTAGGAACAGAACATATCCTTTTTTCGGGGAGGACCTCAGATGCAGGCGACAAGGACGCGCATGGCCGCCTCTCGCAGCGGCATTCTCTATTTGCGGACGGACGAGCTGCAGCCCAATCCGGTGCAGCCGCGCACGGTATTCGACGAAGACGCTCTCGCGGAGCTCGCCGAGAGCATCCGCAGCTACGGCATCCTCCACCCGCTGACCGTGCGCCGCCGCGCGGGGCGCTACGAACTGGTAGCGGGCGAAAGGCGGCTGCGGGCGGCGAAGCTGGCCGGACTGCGCGAGGTGCCCTGCGTGCTGATGGACGTGAACATGGAGGACGCGGGTCTGATCGCGCTGATCGAGAACCTCCAGCGCCGCGACCTCGATTTTCTGGAGGAGGCCAACGGCATCCGCCAGCTCATCCGCATGTTCGGCATGAGCCAGGAGGAGGCGGCGCGGCGGCTGGGCAAGTCGCAGTCGGCGGTGGCAAACAAGCTGCGGCTGCTGAAGCTGCCGGAAGATCTGCTCGAAACGCTCCGCTCGCGCGGTCTGTCCGAGCGGCATGCCCGCGCGCTGCTGCGCCTGCCGGACGACGAGAGCCGCCGCGCAGCGCTGGAAAAGATCATAGAGCGCGACATGACCGTGGCCGCGGCGGAGAGCTATATCGACACGCTGCTCGCGCCGAAAGAGCCGCCGGAGGCCGCAGAGGGAAAGCGCAGCTTCGTCATGCGTGACCTGCGGCTCTTTCTCAACAGCGTAACGCGCTCGCTCGAGCTGATGAAACAGGGCGGCGTCGCCGCGGACATGGAAAAGCGGGAGACGCCGGACGCGCTGATCCTCACGATCTCGATCCCGAAGAGCCGCGAGCCGCTGCCATAATCCCGGGGCTCCTCTCCGGCGAAAAAAGAGCACCCTGACGGTTTCCCGTCAGGGTGCTTTCGCTTGTTGGGGTTATGGCTTACTCGTACAGGCCTTTGAGCTTCATCAGATGCTCGTAGCGGGCCTTGGCGTTCTCCTCGGAGGCCACGAACAGGGTCTCGGCTCTGTTCGGGAACTCGCGGGTCAGACGGCTGTAGCGCGCCTCGTTCATCAGGAACTCGCGGTAACCGCCGGCCGGCTCCTTCGAGTCGAGCGTGAAGGGCTTCTCGGCCGCCGGGTTGTAGCGGAAGAGGTTCCAATAGCCGCACTTGACGGCCTTGTCCATCTCCTTCTGGCAGTTCTCCATGCCGCCCTTGATCGAGTGCATCTCGCAGGGGGCGTAGGCGATGATCAGAGACGGTCCCTTGTAGGCCTCGGCCTCGACGATGGCCTTGAGGGCCTTCATCTTGTTCTCGCCCATCGCGACCTGCGCGACGTAGACGTAGCCGTAGGTCATGGCCATCTCGGCAAGGCTCTTG
>JAFRDM010000058.1 GCA_017403885.1 Oscillospiraceae bacterium | reverse complement strand
TGAATGGAGGTGAACACGTCCTCCATCACCAGACGCTCGTTGAGCAGGACGGCGTCCTCGTAGTTGTAGCCCTCCCAGTTCATGTAGCCGACCAGAATGTTCTTGCCCAGCGCGATCTCGCCCTGCGCGGTCGAGGGGCCGTCGGCCAGAACGTCGCCCGCGGCCACGCGATCGCCGACCTTGACGATCGGGCGCTGGTTGATGCAGGTGCCCTGGTTGGAGCGTGCGAACTTGATGAGCTTGTAGTCCTTCGCCTCGCCCGCGTCATAGCGGACGGAAACGTAATTGGCGTCGACGCGGGTCACGACGCCCTCGCCCTCGGAAATGAGGCAGACGCCGGAGTCGACAGCGCACTTGTGCTCGATGCCGGTGGCGACAATGGGAGCCTGCGTGGTCATCAGCGGGACGGCCTGGCGCTGCATGTTCGCGCCCATCAGAGCGCGGTTCGCGTCGTCGTTTTCGAGGAAGGGGATCATCGCCGTGGCGATGGAGATCATCATCTTGGGGCTGACGTCGATATAGTCGACCTCTTCCCTGTTGACCTCGATCGTATCGTTGCGGTGACGGCAGGTGATGCGCTTGTTGGTCAGGCAGCCGTTTTCGTCGACGGGCTCGGAGGCCTGGGCGACGATATACTGGTCCTCGACGTCGGCGGTCATGTACTCGACCTCGTCGGTGACGCGGCAGCTGCCCTTTTCGACCTTGCGGTAGGGCGCGACCAGGAAGCCGTACTCGTTGGCGCGCGCATAGGACGCGAGATAGGAGATCAGACCGATGTTCGGACCTTCGGGCGTCTCGATCGGGCACAGACGGCCGTAGTGGCTGTAGTGGACGTCGCGGACGTCGAAGCTCGCGCGCTCACGCGACAGGCCGCCGGGGCCGAGGGCCGACATACGGCGCTTGTGCGTCAGCTCGGCCAGGGGGTTGGTCTGGTCCATGAACTGGCTCAACGGGCTGGAGCCGAAAAACTCCTTGATCGCGGCCGTGACCGGACGGATGTTGATCAGGCTCTGCGGGGTGACGATGTCGAGATCCTGCAGGGTCATACGCTCGCGGATCACGCGCTCCATGCGGGAAAAACCGATGCGGAACTGGTTCTGCAGCAGCTCGCCCACGCAGCGCACGCGGCGGTTGCCCAGATGGTCGATATCGTCGGCGTTGCCCACGCCGTGGGCCAGCGCGTTGAGGTAGTTGACGGAGGAGAACATATCGTCCACGATGATGTGCTTCGGGACGAGCAGGTCGACGTTCCGGAGGATCGCGTCGCGGAGCGCCTCGCCCTCGAACTGTTCGAGCAGCTGGCGCAGCACGATGCCGCGGACCTTGCCGCGGATGCCGAGCTCGCGCGGATCGAAATCGACGAAGCGGGACATGTCGACCATGCCGTTGGAGAACACGCGGACGTTTTTGCCGTCCACCTTCAGCGTGACGGAGACAACGCCGGCGTCGTCGATGGCGCGGGCCTTGTCGCGGGAGATCGTCTCGCCCGCGTCGGCGAGCAGCTCGCCGGTATAGGGGTCGGCGACGGGGGCGGCCAGCTCGAAGCCCGCGATGCGCGGATAGAGCGAGAGCTTCTTATTGAACTTATAGCGGCCGACGTCGGAGATGTCGTAGCGGCGATGATCGAAGAAAAGGCCGTCGAGCAGGGTCTCGGCCGATTCGACCGTGGGAGGATCGCCCGGACGCAGACGGCGGTAGATCTCCATCAGGCACTCGTCGCGGTTCTGCGTGGTGTCCTTGTCGAGGGTGGCGATCAGGCGCTCGTCCTCGCCGAAGATCTCCTTGAGACGCTCGTTGGTAACGGCGCCGAGATGCACGTCGTCGACGCAGCTGAGCCACTTGGCGGGGTTGTTCTCGTCATACTGTCCCATGGCCTTGAGGAACCAGGTGATGGGCAGCTTGCGGTTTTTGTCGATGCGGACGTTGAACACGTCGTTCGTGTCGGTCTCATACTCGAGCCAGGCGCCGTGGTACGGGATGACCGTGGCGGCATAGAGCGAGAGCATCGTCTTGTCCGTGGTCCTGTCAAAATAGACGCCGGGGGAACGCACGATCTGCGAGACGATGACGCGCTCCGCGCCGTTGATGACAAAGGTGCCGCCGGGAGTCATGATCGGGAAATCTCCCATGAAGATGACCTGTTCCTTGATCTCGTCGGTCTCCTTGTTGCGCAGACGGACGCGGACCTTCAGCGGAGCGGCGTATGTGGCGTCGCGCGCCTTGCACTCCTCCTCGGTGTACTTGGGCTTCTCGTCCATCGAGTAGTCGATGAAGCTCAGTTCGAGATTGCCGGAGTAGTCGGTGACGGCGTCGGTCTCCTTGAAGACCTCGCGCAGGCCCGTCTCGAGGAACCACTTGTAGGAGCTCTTCTGGATCTCCAAAAGATTGGGCATATCCATGATCTCCGGGGTGCGGGCAAAGCTCTTCCTCAAAGTTTTGCCGTAGAGAACATCAGTTGGCATGGTGCACTCTCCTTAATCGTATTTGCGAACGCCCGGGCCTGTTGTTAAAACTTTGCCGCCCGGTGTTGAAACTGCATGGGCAATATGCTATACTGCGGAATGTAGATAGTGGGTCTGTATGCCCCTCCCTTGCAGACATAGCAAGTCATTCTACCATCGGCGCGCTTTGTTTGTCAAGGGGCATTTTTCTTTTTGTCGGGGTCTCCCCGGCATTTTTCTTTTTCACGAGGTCTTTCGAAATGGCTCTTTCCGTCTGTCTTCTGCTGGCTCTGCCTGCCGCGCTGGCGCTCGCGCTCCTGCATCGCTCCGGATGTCTGACAAGCCGCGGCGCGCGGATCGTTTCCGTGCTGCTCGTGCTGCTCGCTTTTGCCGCGCGCGCGTACGTTTTTGATTATGAGACGCTCGACTATCAGAACTTTCTGACGCGCTGGGTCGAGTTCTTCCGCCTGAACGGTCACTTCCGCGCCCTGAGCCGGAGCGTGGGCAACTATAATATCCCCTATCTCTATTTTCTCGCTTTCTTCTCTCTGCTCCCGATCCGGGACCTGTATCTGATCAAGCTGCTGAGCACCTTCTTTGACGTGCTGCTCGCCTGGGGGGCGACGCTGCTTCTCGGACGCTTCACGAAAAAGAACGGCGTGCGCATCGCCTGCTTCTTCACCGTGCTCTGTCTGCCGACCGTGTTCCTCAACAGCGCCGTATGGGGCCAGTGCGACAGCAGCTATACCGCGCTGCTCGTGCTTGCGCTTTATCTCGCGCTCGACGATCGGCCCGTCCCCTCGATGATCTGCGCCGCGCTCGCCTTTGGCTTCAAGCTGCAGGCCGTGTTCGTGCTGCCCGTATTCGCAGTGCTGTGGATGGCAGGCAAGTTCAACTGGAAGCACTTCCTCGTTTTTCCCGCGGCGTATATCCTGCTCGTTCTGCCCGCGGTGCTGCTCGGCCGCCCGTTTTGGGAGACGGTCACGCTCTATTTCTCCCAGACCGGAAGCATCGGCGACGCGCTCAATTACAATTCCTCGTCGATCTTTGCAATCCTCTGGCGCGTCACGGACACGGCGCGCGCGTCGAAGATCGCCGTCGCCGCGGCCTTCGTCTACATGCTGCTCGTGCTGGTTATTTGTTATGTAAACCGAAAGCGGCTCTCCGACCGCGCCGTGCTCGGCGCGGCGGTGCTCCTCGCCGTGGGCATCCCCTTCCTGCTGCCGCACATGCACGACCGTTATTTCTTCTGTGCGGACATCCTGACGCTGGTGCTCGCCTTCGCCTCTCCGGCCTGCTTCGGCGCCGCGCTGCTGACGCAGTTCGCCTCGCTGCTCGGCTATCATGCGTATCTCAAAATGCGCTTTCTGCTGCCGATGCGCTATGGCGCCGCCGCGCTGATCGTCACGCTGATGATCACGGGGCTGTTTCTCCTCTCCGCTTTCGAGGACGCGGCGCGCGCTCACGCGCCGAAGAAGAGGCGGAAAAAAGGCACTTGACAAAAGGGCAGAATCTGCTATAATGCTTCTTGCCTTAAATGCGGCGCCGCCATATGGTGCATACTTCTTTCAATGCAGACAGGAGCACCGGCGGAAATATGCGAGAGTGCTGGAATAGGTAGACAGGCACGTTTGAGGGGCGTGTGTCAACTGACGTGTGAGTTCAAGTCTCATCTCTCGCACCAAAAAGAGGACATCCGAGAGGATGTCCTCTTTTTGGTGTCCGGCCTGCGGCCGGCTTCGATCCGCTTCGCTCAATTTGATGGGAGGGGGCGCTGCGCCCCCTCCCATACCTTCCCCAAAGGCTGCTGCAAGCGGAATAATGTCAGCACCGGACTTTTTCTTTGATAACCGCTCCGAAAGGATGTCCTCTTTTTGGTGCCCGGCCTGCGGCCGGCACCGATCCGCTTCGATCGCAAAGAAGCCGCTGTTGTGTTTTTCCCCCGGACATGTTATGCTGTATTCAGAAAATCATGTAAGGAGCGATCATATATGGCCAAATTCACCTCGCTCATTCCCGGTACGGAGATCGCGGACGCTGCGGCAGACTTCCGCGGCGCGCTGAAGGTGGAGCAGTACCGCGTCGGCAAGGAAGCCGTCTATCTTCCCGCGGGCTTCCGCTGGGAATATATCCCCCGCTCCGCGCTGAAAGGCGCGGCGGATTCCCACCGCAGCGTCACCGCCGGCCACTGCGTCACCGTGACGGAAAGAAAACCCGCCGTCGAGCTGATGACCGACGCGGCCGGCTTCACGCTCAGCTTCGACCGCGCGGACAGCGTAGGCCGCGTGCTGGATGCGCTCGGCGCGGCTCCGCCGGACGAAGCCTGATCTCTTTTCCCTCTTCAAGGCCTGTTTGAAACAGGCCTTTTTCCTTTATAAAGAATGCTTAAAACTTCCCTTTCTTTCTTGTAAAAACGACAGATCTTTGCTATGATGTGTCTTGAGCTAACATAAGCCTTCGGAAAAAGGAGATAGACAGAATGAAGATCCGTATCAGGCGTATGCTGTCGCTTTTGCTGACGCTCGCTTTCTTCGCCGCGCTCCCCTTCGCCGGCGCCTTCGCCGTGGACGTGCCGGAGATCAGCTGTGAGCTCGGCGCGGCGATAGACTACACGATCCCGCTGGAGGGCGGCGAGAGCGCCACCGGCTTTGAGATCATGAGCGGCAGCCTGCCCAGCGGCGTGAGCGTCTCTCTCGACGGCGGCGCCGTCAAGCTGGTCGGCACGCCCGGCGCCTCCGGCGCGTACAGCTATCAGCTGAAGATCACCACAGAGTCCGGGACGGAGGAATACAACCTGACCGTCAGAGTCACCGAGCCCGCTCCCACGCCGACGCCAGAGCCCACGCCGGAACCCACTCCCGAGCCGACGCCCGAGCCGACGCCCGAGCCCACGCCTGCGCCGACGCCCGAACCGACGCCTGCCCCCACTCCCACGCCGGCTCCGACGCCCGTGCCCGAAATCGTGATCACGAAGGATCCCACGGGCGAGACGGTCATGGAGGGAGAGTATGCGATCTTCATCGCGCGGGCCGACAACGCCGACCGGATCGAGTGGCGCTTCGTCAACCCGAAGAACCAGGATTCCGTCAATGCCGCCGACGTCGGCAGCCGCTTCCGCAACGTCTACTGCGAGGGCTATGACGAAGAAGCTCTGTACGTCTATAATATCCCCTACGAGATGAACGGCTGGGAGGCCGTCTGCAAATTCATCGGCGCGGGCGAGCCCAAGTTCTCCGCCGGCGCGCGGATCATCGTCAACAAGCAGGGCCTGCTGCCGCCCGCGATCACGCGCGATCCCTATGTGAACACCGACTCCGACACGCTGTCGGTCACGGCCAGCGACCCGAACAACGGCGTGCTGCACTATCAGTGGTACAGCAGCGCCGACAACAGCAACGCCAACACCGACGGCGCGGACGTGAAGATCGAGGGCGCGACCTCGGCCACCTTCGTGCCGCCGGAGACCCCGGGAACCGTCTATTATTACTGCGCCGTGTGGAGCACGAAGGACGGCGAGATGGGCGCTGAGGCGAAGTCGCGTGTCGCGGCGGTCACGCACGCGGTGCCGCCGACGCCCGAGCCCACGCCCGAGCCGACCCCCGAGCCCACGCCCGAGCCTGTCGATCCGACCCCCGAGCCGCGCGGCAATTCTACGCGCAGCAGCAGCCGCTTTCTGCTGATCCTTATGGGCGTGCTGATTCTTGCGCTGATCGCCGCCGCTGTGTCGCTTGTCATCGTCTCCCATAAGGAGAGGATGCTGGAGGCCGAGGAGGAAGCCGAGGCCGAGAGACTGCGCGCGGGCGCCGAAGAGGCGGCCGCCGCGCCTGCGGCCGTGCCCGCGCCCGTTGAGAAGCAAGTTGAAAAGCCCGCCGAGCCTGAGACCGTTCCCCCGGCGGAACCCGCCCCGCGCGGCGCGCACGAGGCGCCCGAAAAGCCGGAAGGCGGCGAGATCGCCAGGCCCGAGAGCTTTGACCTGGACGGCTGGTACTGCGTGAAATGCGGCAGCTTCAACCGCGGACACAACTGCAGCGCCTGCGGCGAGGAAAAGCCGAAGGACGCGGTCCAGTACGTCTGCGATCACTGCGGCTGGACGAATCCCGATCCGGCCCATCCCCCCCGCTTCTGCCCCGACTGCGGCTCTCCCTTCGCGGCGGCGGATGAGAAAAAAGATTGATTTCTTCGAAGAACGCAAACCGGGACAGGCTTTCCTGTCCCGGTTTTTCTGTTGACTTTGCAGCGCCGACGCGATAGAATAATTCGGTAATATTCGTATCAGAAACGCCGTTTTTTCACGGTCGTTTTCAAGGAGCATAGCATGAAAAAAGCTGTATTCTGCCTTATCCTCGCCTTTGTTCTGTTATCGTTTTCCGCCTGCGGAAGCACGGCTCCCGCCCCCTCCGCCGCACCGGCGGCCGCGCCCGACCCGACGGCGGCCCCTCCCGCCCCGAAGGCGAGCTCCGTTCTGCCCGGCAGCGAGCTGCAGCAGACCCCGACGGACGATCCCTCCTCCGAAGCCCCCGCGCTCGACGAGGCGGCCTATGAGACGGCCCGCTCGCTTATCGGCGAGGAGGTCACCGCGCTTTACGACGCGATCGGCGAGCCCGCGGATGCGAGTTATGCGCCGAGCTGCCTCAAGCCCGGACAGGGCGAGGACGGCGCGCTTTACTACGACGGCTTCACCGTCGCCACCTATCGCGAAGGCGAAACAGAAATCGTTTGGGATGTGAACCTCAATGAGGGATAATCGGGAAAACGTTCATCAGGCCGCCGAAGAGGCCGTAAAAGGAAAGCTGCTGTTCTGGCGCGTCGTCTCGAGCGTCCTGCTGCTGGCGGTGATCGCGCTGGGCGTGCTGCTGTATCTTGCCAAGGCCGCGCCCGCCCTTCCGCCGGAGACGCCGCCGGAGGAGACGCCTGCCGAGGCCGTTCGCTATACCGCGTGGTGCTACGCCCCGCAGGGAGATCCGCAGCAGGTCTCGGGGCTCGCGGGCGAAGAGATCAGCCTGCCGGACGGCCCGCAGATCGACGGCTACACCTTCCTCGGCTGGTCGGACGCGAACGGTGCCGAGGTCGAGGGCGGCAAAACGACGCTCTATGCCGATGCCGCGTTCAGCGCGAACTATGCCATCGCCTTCCGCGACGAGAGCGGCGAGAAGCGTCACGAGCCGTATCTTGCCGTCGACGACGAGGGTTATTTCCACCCGCTCGGCAAGGTCAGCCGCGCCGACGCCGCCGTGCTGCTCTATTCCCTGCTGGATACCGAGCTGCAGGGCAGCGCCGAGTTTACCGATCTAGACCCCTCTTCGCCCGCCTATGCTGCGGCGGCGACGCTCAAGGATCTGGGCGTGATCGGCGGAGGGCGCTTCCACCCCGACGATCCGATCAGTCTCGGCGAGCTGTTTGAGATGCTTGCGCACTTTTTCCCCGGGAGCACGGCGGACTGCGCTTTTGACAGCATCCCCGAGAGCGACCCGCTCTACGGGCCCTTCTGTCTTGCGATGGAGCGGGGCTGGATCTGCGACGCCTCCGTCTCCCCCGACGAGGAACTGACGCGCGCGGCGGCAGCCCGCATCTTCAACCGCCTGCGCGGGCGCGCTCCGACGGCGGATGAGAACTACGCGAAGGTCGGCACAATCCTGGACGTCTCCTTCGCCGATCCCGACTTCTGGGATATCGCCGAGGCGGCGATATCCCACGACGTTGCGGGCGCCGACGGCTCCGAGAGCTGGGGCGCGAGCGAGGCTCTGCCGCTGCTCGACAAGGGCCTGTTCTTTATCGGCACCGCGCTGCACTGCATCGACGCGGACGGCGGCGCCGTGGTGAACGGCTCCTACGGCAATTTCGATTTCGGCCCCGACGGCGTGATCACCACCGGCATGCCGGAGCTGGACGCGCTGGTGCAGGACAAGCTCGCCGAGCTCGTCGATCCCTCCTCGATGGAGCCGGAGCGGATGCTTCACATCGTATACAACTACGTGACCTACAGCAACAATTATCTCGGCATCCACTTCTACGAGGTGGGCGATATCAGCTGGGTGAACGCCGAGGCCTATCACATGCTTACCCAGCACAAGGGCAACTGCTACAACTTCTCCGCGGAGTTTTACGTGCTCGCAAAGGCCCTCGGCTTCGACGCGCAGATCTTCAGCGGCACGATCGAACCGAACTCCTCGCCGCACGCCTGGGTCGAGATCGAGACGGACGGCGTGCCTTATATCTACGACACCGAGCTGGAATACACCCAGGTCATCTTCCAGGACAGCACCTCGAGCTATTTCAAGGCTCCCCTGCCGAAGATGGAGCGCTGGCACTATTACAAGGGAGACTGAGCGCCCCCGCACGATCTCATACAATCTGGAAACGGAGGATCACGCCATGCCCGTATTCGACAACTTCTATTTCATCTCCAGCACCGGCATGAACCGCATCCGCGTCAAGACCTGCACGCCCGAGGGCGAGGTCCGCGGCGTGGTGCAGATCGCCCACGGCGTCGCCGACCATGCCGAACGCTACGCCGATTTCATGCGTTTTCTGGCCGAGAACGGCTTTGCCGTCGCGGCGGACGATCATCTCGGTCACGGCCAGTCCATCGAGCGCGAGGAGGACAAGGGCTTCTTTGCCGAGAGCGACGGCTGGTGGCGCGTTGTGGACGACTTGAAAACGCTCCATGACACGATGAAGGAGAAATACCCCGACGTCCCCTATATTTTCTTCGGCCACAGCATGGGCAGCTTTCTCGCGCGCAGCTATCTCATCCGCTATCCCGACGACTGCGACGCGGCCATCCTCAGCGGAACGGGCCAGCAGAGCCCCCTGCTGGTCAACGGCGGCATGCTGATCGCCAGGGCGCTGGTGAAGAAGAACGGGCCGCGAGGCGACGGAAAGCTTCTCAACGACATCGCCTTCGGCTCTTACAACGACAGGATCCAGTTCCGCTATACGGATTTCGACTGGATCTCCCGCGACGAGCAGACCGTGAAAAAATACATCGACGATCCGCTCTGCGGCTTCGTGGCAAAGTGCAGTCTCTACCGCGACATGATGGAGGGCATCAAGTTCATCTCGAACAGAGACAACGCCGCGAAGATGAACAAGTCCACGCCCGTGTATTTCATGTCCGGCGACGCCGACCCCGTAGGCGACTACGGCAAGGGCGTCGAGAAGGCCTATAAGATGTTCTGCGACGTCGGGATGAAGGACGTGATGATGCGCCTCTACCCGGGAGGACGGCACGAGATGCTCAACGAGATCAACCGCGCCGACGTCTATCGCGACATCCTCAACTGGATCAACGAAAAGATCAGATAAAAACAACTCCCCGGTTCAAAAGAACCGGGGAGTTGTTTTGTCTTGTCTGACGGATCAGGCCTCGTCGGGATCGGCAGGGACCTCGCCGACAGCCTCGCCGGAGGCGGAGAGATCATAGACCATCACGTCCTCGCCGCTCTGCTCTTCCTCTGCGGCCGGCTCCTCGACGGGAGCGGCGGGAGCGGGAGCGGACAGCGCGCGGATGGACAGAGAGACCTTGTGCTTCTCCTCGTCGATTGCGGTGATCTTCGCCTCGACGATGTCGCCGACGGTCAGCACGTCGCCCGGCTTCTCGATGCGGCGATTGGCGATCTGGGAGATGTGGATCAGTCCGTCCACACCGGGGACGACGGTCGCAAACGCGCCGAACTCCATGAGCTTGACGATCGTGACGGAGGCCACGTCGCCGACGGAGTAGCGGTTGGTGAACACGGTCCAGGGGTTGGCCTCGGGATCCTTGTAGCCGAGGGAGATCTTGCGCTTTTCCCTGTCGAAGGAGATGACGTAGACGTCGATCTCGTCGCCGACGGAGACGACCTCGGAGGGCTGGTGGATGCGGGCCCAGCTCAGCTCGGAGACATGGACCATGCCGTCGATTCCGCCGATGTCGACGAATGCGCCGTAGCTGGTCAGGGACTTGACGACGCCGTGATACTTCTTGCCGACCTCGATCTCGTTCCAGATCGCCTCGGTGGCGGCACGGCGCTCGGCCTGGGCGACGCGGCGGATGGAGCCGACGACGCGCTTGCGGGCCTTATTGACCTCGGTGAGCTTGAAGCGGACGGTCTTTTTGACGAGCTCGCTCAGATCGGCCTCGCGGGGCAGATCGGTCTGCGAGGCGGGAACGAACACGCGCACGCCCTTATAGCTGACGACAACGCCGCCCTTGTTGGTCTCGGTGACGACGCCCTCGATGACTTCGCCGCTCTCAACGGCCTGCTCGACGTCGTCCCACACCTTGACGGCGTCCAGACGCTTCTTGGAGAGCTGCGCGGTGCCCTCGACGTCGTTGACGCGCACGACGATCGCTTCGATCGGATCGCCGACCTTGACGGCGTCTTCGATCTTGGTGCCGTCCTCGGTGAACTCGGTCGTGGGAATGAAGCCGGAATACTTGGTCCCGAGGTCGATGCTGACTTCGGTGGCCGTGATGGCAACGACGACGCCGCTTACCTTATCTCCGTTATATATAGGTTTGAGAGTCTCCTCCAGCATTTCGTCGAAGGACTGTTCCTTCTCGACTGCGGGTTCCTCTGCCTTGATTTCAATAATCTCGTCACTCATTTTGTTTCTTACCTCCTTAATTATCCATGCGGGGGTGGACGCGCCGGCCGTGATCCCAACGACGTCGACATCCCTGAGCGCGGCCAGGTCCAGTTCTTCGCTTCGCTCGATGAATTGGACGGCCGGACAGAGAGACGCGCAGATCTCGGCGAGATGCAGGCTGTTCGCGCTGTGCTTTCCGCCGATGACCACCATGGCGCCACATTGCGAGGAAAGGGTTTTTGCCTCCTCCTGCCGCGTGGACGTAGCAAGGCATATTGTATCAGATATTTTCAAATTTGTACATCTTTTTTTTAGGATCTCACAACATTCGGTAAAATTACCGCTTGTCTGGGTCGTCTGGACCACAATTGTGATCATTTTGTCAAAATAATTGGGATTTTCGTCCATCCAGAGCCTTGTTTCGGCAGGATTTTCCAGCACGACGTGCTCGCCGCACCAGCCGCAGATCGCCTCGACCTCGGGGTGTCTGCGCATGCCGATGACGATGACGAAACGCCCCTCCTCGGCCGCCTCGCGGACGATGCGGTGGATCATTTTCACCTTTGGGCAGGTGGCGTCGGTGATAACGGCCCCGCGCTCCTCCAGCTCGCGATAGACCGACGGCGCGGCGCCGTGGGCGCGGATCATCACCTGCTCGCCCGCGGCGGCCTCCGCCGGGGAAGCAAGAACGCGCAGGCCGCGGCGGCACAGCTCCCCGACCACGTCCTCGTTGTGGATGATCGGGCCGAGGCTGCAGGCTCTGCCGTGCTCATCCAGCAGCTTTTCGGCCATGTCCACGCTGCGGCTCACGCCGAAGCAGAAGCCCGCGCTTTTCGCAACGCGTATCTCCTTCATGCCCTCACTCCCCGACGCCGAGCTTTTCCCGGATCGTGCGGAACAGCAGCGCGCAGCTCTCCTCCAGACCGATGTCGCTGGTATCGAGCAGCACGGCGTCCTCCGCGCGGCGCAGCGGCGCGGTCTCGCGGTGGCTGTCCTGATAGTCGCGGTACTCGATGTCGCGCAGCACGTCCTCGAAGCTGGTCTCCACGCCCTTGGCCAGCAGCTCCTTGAGACGGCGCTCGGCCCTGGCCTCGGCGGAGGCGGTGAGATAGATCTTCAGCTCCGCGTCCGGCAGCACGACCGTGCCGATGTCGCGGCCGTCCATGAGAACGTCGTTCTCGCGCGCCGTTTTGCGCTGCATCTCCAGCAGGAAGGCCCGAACGGCGGGCAGGGACGAGACGTCGGAGGCGCAGATCGAGATCTCGGGGGCGCGGATCGCCGCCGAGACGTCCTCTCCGTTTAAGTACATGCGCTGCTCGCCCGCGTCGTTGTATCCCATGCGGATATCCAGCGCAGGCAGGATCGCAGAGACCGCGGCCTCGTCATGGCAGTCGATCCCGCGGCGGTGGGCGGCGAGGCCGACCGTGCGGTAGATCGCGCCGGTGTCTACGTATAAAAAGCCGAATTCCTTTGCCGCGCGGCGGGCCAGCGTGCTTTTCCCCGCGCCGGAGGGACCGTCGATCGCGATCGCGTAATGTCCGTTCATGTCGTTTCTCCTTTGTGTTTTATTCCAGGCTGCCGATCGCGCAGCCGGCCGCGTGGCCGGTCGCCCAGGCGATCTGCAGGTTGAAGCCGCCGGTGTAGGCGTCGAGATCCAGCACTTCCCCGGCGAAATACAGCCCTCCGACGAGCTTGGACCGCATCGTGCGCGGGTCGACCTCCTTCGTCGTGACCCCGCCCGCCGTGACGATCGCCTCGTCGATGGGACGAAAGCCGCTGACGGATACGGGAAAGGCCTTGAACAGCGCGGCGAGCGCTCTGCGCTGCTCGCGCGTGACGCTGTTGACCTTCGTGTCCTCCGGGATGCCGGAGAGTCTCAGCAGCACGGGGATCATGCTGCGCGCGGCGAGATCGTCGAGCGCGTTTTTGAATTCGCGGTTGGCGTATTTTACGAAGTCGCGCCGGATGCGCTCGTCGAGCTTCTTCTCGTCCAGCGCGGGCTTGAGGTCGATCTCCAGCGCATAGCGCGCCCGGCCCATATTGCGCATGTGCGCGCTGGCCGAGAGCACCAGCGGGCCCGACACGCCGAAGTGCGTGAAGAGCATCTCGCCCAGCTCGCGAAAGATCAGCTTATCGTCCTCGTAAGCGCGCAGAACGACGTTTTTCAGGGAAAAGCCCTGCATCTCGGCGCAGTACGCGTCGCCGCTCACAAGCGGGACGAGCGAGGGGCGCGGGGGAACGATCGTATGGCCGAGCGCGCACGCCATCTCATAGCCCGCGCCGTCCGAGCCCGTGAGCGGGTAAGAACGCCCGCCCGTGCAGAGCGCGGCCGCGCGGCAGGCGATCACGCCGCCCTCGTGTCTGACGCCGCAGACGGCGCCGTTTTCCGTGAGGATCTCCGTCGCCCGCGTGCGCAGGGTCCGCACCCCGAGCGCATCGAGATGGCGCGTCAGCGCGTCCGCCACATCGTCGGCCTTGTCCGAGACGGGAAACACGCGGCCCCCGCGCTCGGTTTTCAGCTCCACGCCCAGCGAACGGAACAGCGACATCGTCTCCTCCGGGGGGAAACGCGTGAGCGCGCTGTATAAAAAGCGTCCGTCGCCCGGGATGTTCTGCATCACCGTGCGTACGTCGCAGTCGTTCGTGAGGTTGCAGCGGCCCTTGCCCGTAATGCGCAGCTTGCGCCCGAGCAGGCGGTTGCCGTCCAGTATCACGGCGCTCTTGCCCCGCTCCGCAGCGCAGAGGGCGCACAGCATGCCGCTCGGCCCGCCGCCGATGACGACGAGATCCGCATGATCTGTTTTCATCATTCTCTCTCCGTCTGCTTCAGGCGCGCGATCTCGGCGCGCGAGAGTTCTCTCCAGCACCCGGTCTTCAGCTCGCCGAGCTTCAATCCGCCCTCGCTGATGCGGCACAGCCGCGTCACACGCAGGCCCGCCTGCTCGCACATTTTCCTCACCTGGCGGTTGCGCCCCTCGCCGATCGTGATCAGGAGCACGCCGCCCCTGTCCGTCAGACGCTCGATCTCGACGCGTGCGCCGCGCGTCCGGTATCCGTCGATGAGCATGGGCGCTCTCAGTTTTTCCGCGGCCGCGGGGATACCCTCCCCCGTCACCGTCGTGCGATAGCACTTCTCCGCTCCGCCTCGCGGGTGCATCAGGCCTTCGGCCAGCTCGCCGTCGTTGGTCATGATCAGCAGGCCCTCGGAGTTCATGTCGAGCCTTCCGACGGGATAGAGCCGCACGCCCAGCTCGCTCACGAGCTCCGCTACCGTTTTTCTGCCCTTTTCGTCGCGCAGCGTGGTGACGAAGCCGCGGGGCTTGTTTAACATTATGTAAACCTTCTCCTCCGCGGGAGCAAGGCTTTTGCCGTCGACCTCGATGCGGTCGCGCGCCGCGTCGGCCCTGTCGCCGAGCGAGGCGACGGCGCCGTTGACGCTCACTCTCCCGGCGGCGATCAGCGCCTCGGCCGCGCGGCGGGACGTCAGCCCGGAGGCGGCGATGATCTTTTGCAGTCTCTCTTCCATATCTATCCCGTTTCCTCTCCGCGGCGAGCTACGCCGCGCAGATAGATAAGTCTTACCTCGGCCGCGGCCTCGCCGCCGCGCAGCACGACGATCCTGCCGGCGCAGGCTCCCGCACGGACGGGCGCAAAGGTGAAGCGCGGCAGCTCGCGCACGAATTCAAGCCGCTCCCCGCGCGGCAGAAAAAGACGGATCTCCTCCTCCGGCGCGGCGACGGCTTTTCCCTCCGTCCCGCCCGCGACGGGGATCTCGTAGCGCTCCTCCGTACTGACGGCGAGCGTGTTCGCATAGGCGGCGAAGGCCGCGTCGTACAGGCGCAGATGGTCGTTCCAGTCGTCGGGCGCGGAGAGCGTGACACAGACGAACCGCGTCCCCTCCCGCTCGCAGCAGCTCGCCAGACAGCGGCCCGCGGCACGGGTATAGCCGGTCTTGCCCCCGAGGCAGCCTTCGCAGAGTCCGAGCAGCTTATTGTGGTTAACATAACACTGTTCCCCCACCTGCAGCGAGGGCAGCGCGCACAGGCGGGCAAAGCGTTCGTTCTCCATACAGGCGAGCATCAGCTTCGCCAGATCGCGCGCGGTGGAGTAATGCCCCTCTGCGTCGAGACCGTGCGGATTGGCGAAGGACGTATCCCGCAGCCCCAGAGACGCGGCCTTTTCGTTCATCTTCCCGACGAAGGCCCTTTCGCTGCCGCAGAGACCGACGGCCAGGGCCTCGGCCGCGTCGTTGCCGGAGCAGAGCAGCAGCCCAGCGATCAGTTCGTCGGCGCTCAGGATCTGTCCGGCCGCAAGGTACATCGACGAGCCCTCGACGCCGCAGCACTGCGCCGCGACCTCGATCGGCGTGTCCGGCTCGCTGAGCTCGATCGCCGCAAGGGCCGTCATCAGCTTGGTCGTGCTGGCGATCGCCCGGCGCTCGTCGGCGTCCTTTTCATAGACGCAGCTCCCGTCGGCATACAGCACGACGGCCGAGGCCGCGCTGATCTCCGGCGCGATGTCCGCGCGCGCGGAAACGCCGTTCAAAAATATATTATATACCATACCGGCGAGGAGCGCAGCAAGTATAATTTTCCCGCCTTTGGAGGCCATGATAAAAGCACCGCCCTTTTTTGTGTTCGGGTGGTGCTATTATCTGCCGTTTCGCGGCGATTTATCAGTTTTTCTGCTTCTCGATGAAGGCGTCCACACGGTCCATGACCTGCGGGACGAGATCGATGATGCGGTCGACGGTGTTCGAGGCGGGAGGCGCGACGCTGATCATCCGCACGACGCCCTCCTTGATGACGAGGAAGCCGATGGGATCGATCTTCACGCCGGTCGCGTTGCCGCCGCCGTAAGGCCTGGTCTCGCCCGTTTTCTTGCTGCTGAACTCCACGCCGCCGCCGCCGAAGCCGACGCTGACACGGGAGATCGGAACGAGCGTGATGCCGTCCGGGGTAAAGATGGGATCGCCGACGACCGTGTCGACCTTGAGCATGTTCTTCACGCTCTCCATTGTGTTCTGCATGAGTTCGCCGATGGGATTTTTATCCATTGTTGTCATTCCTTTCCTCTGTTCCCTGTATATTTTCGTTTTCTTTTTCCGTGTTTATACCGGCGGCCGCGCTTTTGGCCGCGAGCTTCTTTTCCTTTTTCACTCTGCGCTTGTGCCGCAGGATGACGCCGAGCGCGCCGAAGGCCGCCGCCACGCCGACGCGGAGGAACTGCCAGAGCCGCAGCGTGATGCACACGGCGGCGTCGAGCTTCATTTTATTCGTCGTAAAGTCGCAGTCCGTCCAGACGTCGTACTCCCTGACCTTGAACTGGCGCGAGCAGACCGGCTCGAGCGCACAGAGCGCGGCGTTGACATAGCCGAAGGTGTTCGCGGTGTCGCAGGGGTCGTTCCCCGCCGCCGTGTAGTGCAGGAGGAAACGGTCAACCGTGAGCCTGCCGAACTTTTTGAGGCTTGCAAGCACCTTTTTGACCAGCTCGAAGATCTCCTCCTTCGAAAAATCCAGCGACTTTTTCTTTTCAGGCTTTTCTTCGGCTCCTTCCGCTTTTTTCCCGGGCTTTTTCTCCTTCTTCCTGCGCGCCTTCTTCTCTTTGGGCTTTTTCTCCTTTTTCTCCTTCCTGGGGAAAAGCTGGATCAGGATGCCGCAGACCTTGGCCGAGACCTTCAGGCTGCCGCCGATATACTCCACATCCGCCCCGATCGGCATCAGGAGCAGGAACAGCAGCAGGAGCAGCACCAGCCCCAGTACGCCCAGGACCGTATAGCCGAGGACCTTGAGAATGATGAGCAGAATATGCACAAAGGTCAATCGTCATCCCTCCCCGTCGCGTTGAATATCGTTTTGATCGATTTCGTCCAGGCAGATCTGATCGCCGCCGGAGGCGCTCCGCAGCGCTTCGATCTTCCGCTGCAGCTCGAGCACGCCGTCGCCGGCGCTCATATCCGGCAGCTTGGGCAATTCATCCAGCGAGCTTACGCCCATCGTCCGCAGAAACACGTCCGTGGTCCTCAGCAGCGAGGGCCGGCCCGGCACGTCGAGCCGCCCGGCGACCTCGACAAGGCCGCGTTCGAGCAGCGTGGAGACCGTATAGGAGCTGTCGACGCCGCGCACCTGATCGATGTAGGCGCGGGTCACAGGCTGGAAATAGGCCACGATCGCCAGCGTCTCCAATGCGCTCGGCGAGAGCTGCGCGGGCTTGCGCACCTCGAGCGCTCTGGTGATATACGCCGCGTATTCCGGCGCCGAGCACAGCTGCAGCCTGTCGTCCAGGCGCAGCAGCCGGATCCCCCGGGCGTGCCGTTCATAATCCTCCGCCAGCGCACGGGCGCAGCGGAAGATCTCCTCTTCGTCCGCGCCGAGCACCAGCGAAAGGCGCGCGGCCGGGATGCTTTCACCCGAGGCGAATAAGATCGCCTCCAGGGCCGATGTCAATTCTGCCATGCTTGTCACTCAACAATCTTTTCGAGTATTTCGTCTACGCTGCCGCCGATGAACTCGACGCTGTAGCCCTTTCCCCTGCGGCGCAGGCGGAGGCTTCCGATGCTGCAAAGCTCCAGCACGGAGATGAAGGTCGCCACGACCTCGCTGCGGGAGGAGCAGTCCCCGTACAGCTCGCGCAGGGTGGCTTTTCCTTTTTTCAGACGCTCGATCAGCTCGCGGCTTTTGTCGCGGACGCTGTAGATGATCCGCGACGGCACCGAGCGGATGATCTCGCGCGTGTCGGCCGTCTTGCCGCCACGTGCATAGACATGTGCGAGCGCGCGCAGCAGATCGACCGGCTCGTGGCGATAGGCGTATTCGCCCGCCTCGCGCGGGAGCGGCTCGGGCAGCTTGACATAGCAGCGCATGCCGAGAGCGGCGGCCTTCTGCAGTTCGGGCGTGAGCTTTTCGATCGCCGCGAGCGTGTCGCGGGCGCGCAGCTGCTCGAGCGACTGCATGAGCAGCTCGAGCTCGCTGGGCTCCTCCTCATCGGCGCTCAGCAGCGTTTTGGTCTTGATATACAGCAGATGCGACGCCATCTGAACGAATTCGCTGGCGACCTCAAGGTCCATGCGCTGCATCCGCGCGAGATAGTCCAGATACTGGTCGAGGATGTCGGCGATCTTCAGATCGCGGATCTCTATTTTGTTTTTGGCCAGGAGCATCAGGATCAGGCTGAGCGGACCTTCAAAGTCCTGCAGCTCGTTCCTTTCACGTACGACGCCTTCGAGGCGGAAGGAAGGATTGTCCATCGCTTATCCCATATACAGACGGCCAGCCAGAGCAATTCCCCATCGGGCAAAAATCAGCAGCTTGCCCGCAAGGAAGGAGATCGCCGTGCGCAGAGGCGCGCCGAGAACGTTCGTAAACACCAGCGCGTACAGCAGGATCATGCCATAGCGCTCGTACCGCATCAGTTGGTAATAGGCCCTGTCGCTCACCAGCGAGAAAAGCACCTTCGAGCCGTCGAGCGGCGGGATGGGGATGAGGTTGAACACCGCGTAGCCCATCGAGATGACCGCCGTAAGGCGGATCATTTCCAGCAGATATTCCCCCGCGGCGGAGCCGCGAGCGGAGAGGGGCAGATACAGCAGGCCGTAGAGAAAGAAAAACACGCAGGTGATCAGCACGTTGCTGACGGGCCCGGCCAGCGAAGTGAGGGCCATGCCGCGCTTGGGGTTTTTGAAGTTCATCATGTTGACCGGCACGGGCTTGGCCCAGCCGACGTGCGCCACGACCATCATCACAAGCCCCATCAGGTCAAGGTGCCTGAGCGGGTTGAGCGTCAGTCTGCCCGCCTGCCTGGCGGTGTCGTCGCCGAGCCGGTACGCCACGAGGCCGTGGCTGAGCTCGTGCAGGGTGATGCACAGGAGCGAGGGGATCACGCTCAGCAGGATGCTGAGAAGATAGGAAAAGTCGAAGCCCTCCCATATTTCCCGCAATGCGCCGATCTCGCTCACCTCCCCTATTATGGGTATTTTATCAAATGCGGCAATAAATTACAAGCCGGAAGTGAAAACTTCCGGCTTGGATGATAATGTGGTTGATTCGGTCACTATGCGGGTTCTACGGATTACAGCGTTTGCAGGCGTCATAGCCCATCGCAATGACCTCGTCTCTTGTACCGTCAAAATACCACTTGTGTGATTCCGACATACTGCTCACGCTGGAGCAGCTGGGTCGGTGAAACTTGAGCGTATTTGTGTTCAAAACATATGTATACGACGTCGGAGCGGGTGTGGGCGCAGGCGTTACGGCGCTTGTCACCGTCAGCACCGCGGTGCTTGTCGTCGCGCTGCCGTTCGCGTTCGTCACCTTGCAGCGGAATTTCAAGCCGTTTCTGCCGGTAGTGGCAGGCACCTTCATCGTCGCGCTCGTCATACTTGAAAAGCTCTGGGAACTCGAATTCACTTAAGAGTCTTTTCCCTTCTCTTTCAAACTCCACCCGTCGGCCTCACATTATTGACATACGTACAATCCTGTTCTGCCTCCCGCATCGATCTGTCATTGTTTTGATCTGTAAAAAAGCTTCTGCGTTTTGACGCAGAAGCTTTTTTAGATATGTGCGTGTTATCCCACCGTCAAAGTGGCAGGGGGCGAATAAACAGTGCCGGCAACGTTCCATACCTTGCAGCGGTACTGATAGCCGCTTCGCTCATAGGTTGCCGGAACGCTCAGGGTATTGGAATGGATCCCGCTGTAACTGCTGTTGGTTATGTTGCCCCAGGTATTCCCTCCGTTGCTGGAGTACTGCCACTGGTAGCTCAATCCACCGCCGGTTGCCTCAACAAAGAACTTCACCGTAGCAGGGCAGCTTGTAGAGGCGGCAGAAGAGTATCTGGTGAGTCGAGGCTCCGTGACTGCCGTAAGCTTTGCGGAGCTGCTGGTCACAGAGCCGGCAGCATTTGTTACCACACAGCGATATCGATTCCCGCTGCGTTCAGCAGTAGCCGGGAAAGTCAAAGTTGCGGTTTTGACGCCGGAATAGCTGCTGCTGGTGATGTTTTTCCATGTCTTCCCGCCGTCGGTGGAGCACTGCCACTGGTAACTCAGTACGCCGCCGGAGGCCGTGACTTTAAATGTCGCGGTGGTACCGCAGGCAGCCTGCAAGGCCGTGGGCTGCTTGGTGATGCTGGGTGTTGTGACCACCGTCAGTTTGGCGGTATTGGAATAGACGCTGCCGGAAGAGTTCGTCACTTTGCAGCGATATCGGAATCCGTTGCGGGAGGTGATTGCCTGGACGCTCAGCGTGGCAGTCTTGACGCCGGAATAGCTGGTGTTTGTGATGTTGTCCCAGCTCGTTCCGCTGTCTACTGAGTATTGCCACTGATAACTCAGACCGCTCCCGCTTGCCGTGATCGAGAATTTTACCGTAGAACCGGAAGCCGCCGTTGCCGAAGCGGGCTGTTTGCTGATGCCGGGAATGACCGTCAGCTTTGCGGAGCTGCTGTTCACCGTGCCAAGAGCGTTCGTTATCCTGCAGCGATACAGAAGCCCATCGCGGCTGGAGGTGGCCGGGACGGTCATGGTGGCGGTCTTGACGCCCGTATAGCTGGTGTTTGTGATGTTGTCCCAGGTCTTGCTGCCGACGTTGTAATACTGCCACTGATAGCTCAGCTCGCCGCCGCTGGCCGTCACGCTGAATTTTGCGCTCGTTCCGCTGGACGCCGTCGCTGCCGACGGCTGTTTGCTGATGGTTGGGTTTGTGAGCACAGTCAGCTTAACCGTGTTGCTGTAGACGGTGCCGGCACTGTTCTTCACGATGCAGCGATACCGGTTTCCGCTTCGTGCAGGAGTGGCCGGGACTTTCATGGTGGCAGTCTTGACGCCGGTGTAACTGCTGCTGGTGATGTTTTTCCAGGACTTTCCGCCGTCGCCGGAGAACTGCCACTGATAACTCAGACCGCTGCCGCTGGCCACAACTTTGAATGTGGCAGTAGATCCGGAAGATACTGTGGTGCTTTTGGGCTGGGTCGTAATAGAAGGTTTCTTAGGGTTAACAGTCAGCGTTACCGCGGCGGATGTCACGGTACCCGCCTCGTTCTTAATCTTGCAGCGATATTGATAGCCGTTGTGCCGGTATTCTGTCGTAAGGGAATAGCTTGCCGTTTTGCCGCTTCCTGCCGTGATAGTCTTCCATTCAGTGGCGCCGGGATACTTGTAATACCATTGGTACGTGATTTCGCTTCCCGCGGCCGTCACGGTAAAGATAGCCTTGGAACCCTCTGTGACGGTGCATCCCTGGGGCTGGACTTCGATTTTTGGCGCAACCACATATGCAAAGCCCTTGTTTCTGGCGTAGGACTCGCCGTAGCTTCCGGATTCGACGTACATCTTCACATCCAGATTCGGATACATTTCCCCGTTCAGACTGTATTGAAAGGCTCTGAAACCGATACTGCTGAGACTGGCCGGGAGTTTGATGGTCTCCATGGCCTGGTCATAGTAGAACGCTCCCTCGCCGATGCTGACGGTGCCGTCGAGGATAGTTACCTTTGTCAGATTCGTACACCAGGCGAATGCAAAGTCCTCGATGGCGACAACGCTGTGGGGAACCGTCAGACTCGTCAAATCGCATCCATAGAAGGAATAGTCTTCCAACCTGGTGATCGTCGCGGGGATCGTCACCGATGTAAATGGAGCTCCCGAAAAAGCATAGCGGGGAATCGTGTTCGTCCATCCGAATTCGACGCTGCAGCCGCTCCCCAGCGGGCCTGCAGAGGTCAGCAGTTCCGCTTCTGAAAAGACATCATCGCCGAACGTGGTGACGTCGGCGGGGATCGTCAGCTTTGTCAGTTTGCTGCATCCGAAAAAAGCGTACTCACTGATGGTGTTCACCGTGGAGGGGATCGTATAGCTGCTGTCGGTCTTTGCGGCGGGGTACCGGATCAAGACGCTCCCGTCCTTGCTGAAAAGCACGCCGTTAGCAGATTTGTAGTTCTTGTTCCCGGAATTCACCGAAATACTTTTCAGACCAAAGCTGTATAAAAATGCGCGCGTATTGATATCGCTGACGGAAGCGGGGATCGATACACTGGCCAGGCTTGAGCAGTAATCAAACGCTCCATTATTGATCGTGATAACGCCTTCCGGGATCGAAAGCGTTTCAAGGGAAGAACAGCGAGAAAAGGCTTGTATGGGGATTGCTTCGAGCGTGGAAGGGAGCGTAACGCTTGTCAGCTTTGTGCAGCCGGAGAAGGGCGCGGTTCCGATCACGGCAGTACCCTCGTTAAAGTGAACGCTGACAAGGTTTTTGCAATCTTTGAACACCATATACCCAAGCTCCGTTACAGAGGAGGGGATGGTCACGCTTTTCAGACAGTCGCAGTCACAAAATGCAAGATTCCCGATGGTTTTCACCGGATAGCCTCCCAGCGAGGACGGGATCGTGATCACTTCGGCATCTCCGGTATATTCCACGATGGTGACCTGGCCGTTATCCACCGAATACCGATAGTTCGGCGTTCCTTTCTTCCCGTTTTCCTCCGGAGCGTCGTTTTCTTCCTCGCCCGTAACGGGTTTCAAAGAAACGGGAATAATCAGATCTTCTTTTTCCACAGTGAAGGTCGTTTTTTTCGCAGCAATATATTCCTTGCACTCCGCATCAAACAGGTACTCGCCCGGAAGAAGCAAATAGCCTCCGTCCTTCTCCGGTTCGATCAGCATCGGCTCGCCGTTTTTGTCAGGATGTGCGGGATTATAGACCGAAATAAGAGTTTCTTTCGGATCACAGGAGAACTCTACCCGCACGAGAACGGCCTCTGGTTCCTCCGACTCTTTGGTCGCGGGCTCTATCGGTTCTTCAGCCGCAGGTTCTTCCGGCTCTTTAGCCACGGTTTTTTTCGGCTCTTCTGCCGCAGATTCTTCCGGCTCTTCTGCCGCGGGTCCCTCCGGCTCCTCTGCCGCAGGCTCCTCCGGCTCTTCTGCCGCAGGCTCCTCCGGCTCTTCTGCCGCGGGCTCCTCCGGTTCTTCGGCCGCGGGTCCCTCCGGCTCCTCTGCCGCAGGCTCCTCCGGCTCTTCTGCCGCAGGCTCCTCCGGCTCTTCTGCCGCGGGCACTTCCGGCTCTTCTGCCGCCGGCTCTTCTGGCTCGTTCGCTTGGACGTTGAGGACGCCGTCCTCTACGCTCTCTTCGGACGCAGACTCCTCTGCGGGAATGGAATCGAGCGTCACTTCCACCCTGACAGGCTGCTCCGCGTCGGCCGTAAGTTCAAAGCTCCATTCAGCGGTCGCATAGCCGTCACAGCTAACTTCATACCAGTACTCTCCGGGCAGCAGAAGATAGGAGCCGTCCGATTCGGGCTCCTCTTCGATCTCTTTGTTCTCAATTATGTAAACCTTAACCGTGGCGTTTTCCGGATCAAGGACGAACTCAACCCGAATCCGTTCCTCGGTCGGTTCCTCGGTCGGTTCCTCAGCCGGCTCTTCGATCGATTCCTCGGCTGCCTCTTCAACCGGAACCCCGACCGGCTCTCCGTCAAGACCTTCGATCAGCCCCTCAATCGACTCTTCTGTTGGCTCCTCTGCCGGATTCTCGACCGGTTCTTCCGACGGCTCTTCGGTCGGTACCTCGGCAGACTCTTCGACAGCCTCCTCTTCGCCGAGAATGAGTGTTCCTTCTTCGTTTTCCGCCGCCGGTATCCCCTCGGCAGAATCTTCCGACGGTTCCCCGGCAGGCTCTTCGCTCGGGTTTTCCTCCTCTGCGAGAATGCGGTTCTCCGCTTCGTTCTCTGCCGTCTCTGTAATCTCCCCGACAAAGCCGTCGTCTTCCGCCATTACGTTAATCGGCAGAAGAGAGAGGCTCATGCACAGGCACAGCAGCAAAGAAAGGATTCTTTTCTTCACACGATCACATCCCAATTCGTTGTTTTGTTTGATGCTATGTACTGTTTTGAAAAATAAATAAAACTTTAAATTATTATATGTGCGCGATCTTGCACTGTCAAGGAAATCGCCCCATTTTTTCCCATATCTCACTTCAAAACAAGAAGGCTGTCCCCAAGGACAGCCTTCTTTGGCTTTTATCTTTGAAAGGCTGCTCATATCAGATGTTCACAGCTCATCTCTAAAAAAGTGGATTAGGGAGACGTAACCGTCAGAGTCACAGCATTGGAGATCGTGGTGCCTGCGCTGTTCGTCACCTTGCAGCGATACTGGTATCCGTTTCGGTAAGTCTCTGCCTTCACGGAAAAGCTTGACGTCTTGGCCGAGCTTGCACTGCTGTTGCTCCATCCGTCCGTGCTCGAAGTGCGGTACTGCCACTGATAGTTCGTCGCGTTGCTGGCTGCGACCGTAAACGTAACGGTCTCTCCCGTTGCCGCTGTCTTGCTCTCAGGCTGCGCCGTAATTGTTGGCACGCCGCCGCTTGTCACGGTCAGCGTAGCTGCATTGGAGATCGTGGTGCCTGCGCTGTTCGTCACCTTGCAGCGGTACTGGTAGCCATTTCGGTAAGTCTCTGCCTTCACGGAAAAGCTTGACGTCTTGGCCGAGCTTGCACTGCTGTTGCTCCAGCCGTCCGTGCTCGAGGTGCGGTACTGCCACTGATAGCTCGTCGCGTTGCTGGCTGCGACCGTAAACGTAACGATCGAGCCCGCCTCGGCAATCTTGTTCGAGGGCTGAGCTGTGATTGTCGGCTTGTAGATGATCGTCAGTGTAGCTGCATTGGAGATCGTGGTGCCTGCGCTGTTCGTCACCTTGCAGCGATACTGGTAGCCATTTCGGTAAGTCTCTGCCTTTACGGAAAAGCTTGACGTCTTGGCCGAGCTTGCACTGCTGTTGCTCCAGCCGTCCGTGCTCGAGGTGCGGTACTGCCACTGATAGCTCGTCGCGTTACTGGCTGCGACCGTAAACGTAACGATCGAGCCCGCCTCGGCAATCTTGTTCGAGGGCTGAGCTGTGATTGTCGGCTTGTAGATGATCGTCAGCGTAGCTGCATTGGAGATCGTGGTGCCTGCGCTGTTCGTCACCTTGCAGCGGTACTGGTAGCCATTTCGGTAAGTCTCTGCCTTCACGGAAAGGCTTGATGTCTTGGCAGAGCTTGCACTGCTGTTGCTCCACCCGTCCGTGCTCGAAGTGCGGTACTGCCACTGATAGCTCGCCGCGTCCGTCGCTTTCACGGAGAAGGTCGCGTTTGTCCCCGCTGTTACGGACTTGTTCGTCGGCTGCGTGGTGATCGTCGGCGCGCCCTCCGTTATCGTGACGTTGTCGTCCATGGACAGATCGCGCCGGACGCCGTTCACCGTCTTTATATAAACTGTGTAGCCCTCCTCATGGCTCACCGTATCGGGCGACAGCAGCAGATCGCGGAGAGCGGGACAGTTCTGAACGTTCAGCGTCGTCAGCGCGTTGCCGTGACAGGCGAGCGATGTCAGTGAAGAGCTCCCGCTCAAATTCAGCGAAGTCAGCCGGTTTTGGTTGCAGATGAGCGACCTCAGCTGAGTATTCGCGTTTACGTCCAGCTCCTCCAACCGGTTGTTGCAGCAGTTAAGAGACGTCAGCTGAGTATTCGCGCTCACGTCCAGCTCCTCCAGCTGATTGTCGAAACAGGCGAGAGCCTCCAGCGCCGTGCAGCCGCTCAGATTCAGCGAAGTCAGCCGGTTGTCGTAGCACATAAGGTTTTCCATCGCCGTGCAGCCGCTCACGTTCAGCGAAGTCAGCAGATTGCTGCCGCAGTCCAGCTCTGTCAGCGCCGTGTTTTGCGACACATCCAGCTCGGTCAGCCGGTTGCCCGAGCACCACAGCGAGATCAGATTCGTGAAATACTCGACGCCCTGCAGGGAAGCGATGTTTCTGTTCATACAGCCAATGCCCGTCACCGCGGCGATCTCCGAGTCGCTCAGGATATCGTCTTTTACGGTATCAAAACGTTCGCTGACGAAAGTGCGGAATTGTTCGTCCTCGAAATGCTCTTCGTCGATGGGGATACCCGCTGCGGAGCGAAGTGAGGGCAAATCCGTTCCCTCAGGTTCTTCCCAATGCATGGATTTCTTCGCGGAGCGTTCCGGAAGCTCATCGGGGACGCCGTCCCATACATGCTCGTCGGAGGCATGCTCTTCGGCCGCTTCCGCGATGTTTCCCGTGAGGCTTTCGTCATCCTCCGCCAGTATGTACACCGGCAGGAGGGAAACGCACAGAAACAGGCACAGCATCAAAGAAAGGATCCTTTTTTTCATGCGATCACATCCCATCATACAGTATTCCATACGTAATAACGTTTCGGATGGACGTTTCCGGACACTCTGTCCCCATTATTTATTATAAACGACATTTTCGGCTATTTCGATCATGACTTCCCTGTCCAAAGATGACGACAGATTGAAAACCAATGATGCTTTCTCATCCTGCCATACAAGCACATTTTCAACGTCGGGAGAACTGCCCCGGTAAAAATCCGCTCTTTCCCCGTTTACGGTCACTTCTTCGTGTATCTGGCCATCTGTAAAAATCTCCATCATCCCCGGCCTGTCCATGAGCCAGCATTCAAACATGATATAATCGGATTCCGAACTGCCGGTCAGGATCAACAGCTTGTAATTTCCAACAACGGTCGAGCGCTGCACCTCATATTCACCCGGCAGCCAGGTCAGCTCCATATCCGGCACTTCATGAAAGACTCCGGGCTGATTGTCGGAATCGTCTCTGAAAAACTGATATACAGTGCTGTTCTCATATGTTTTCTTTACCCAATAGAAGAAATCCGCTCGTGCCTCCGGATTGACGGTCAAATACAGCAGGCCCGCCATGAAAAAGCCGATCAGCAGCACAGCCGCGTACCGAAGGGCCTGCTTCATCCCATTCCGCCTCGCGTCAAGCCGGAACAGCAACCGCATCCTGTCGAGAAAAGCCGTTGAGAAGCTGTGTTCCGGCTCGGATCTCTGCGCGAGCGATTCCAGCATGGCGTTTCGAACCGCCCCCGCCGCGGTTTTGACGTCCTCTTCGGTAAACGGAAACGGCTCCGCCGGCTTTTTGAATAACTCCATCAGATCCCGCCTTTATCATCCTCAAGTTGTTTTTTGAGCGCTTGCTTCGCTCTCCAGATCAGCTTCTGCGCAGTGCCCGTCGTGAGATCCAGCATTTTTGCTATCTCTTTTGCGGAATAGCCGTTGTCGTAGCGAAGAAGCAGCACTTCGCGATATCTCGCGGGAAGCTTTGCCATCGCGTCGGCCAGCCCGTTGTCGCCCGGAAGCGGGATATCGATCCCGGATATGGCCTCGATCATCGCTTCATCCGACAGGTGCTTTCTAGAGCGAATGATATCTATCGCTTTATTCTCTGTAATGATAACGACGAAAGACCGTGTTTCCGGACAGTCGACGTCCTTGATCTTATCCAGATTCTTAATAATGGAAATAAACGCTTCGTGAACGGCGTCCTCTGCGTCGGCGCTGTTCTGCAGCTTCCTGTTTGCGGCAGAGAACATCAGGGAGCGATACCTGTTATAGAGCGCAATAAACTTTGATTTGTCCTCTTCGGACTCTATCATTTGCAGATAGATCAACATGTTTCTCTCTCCTTTTCGTTTTCGGCCCTTTCATTATATCGCATTTCTCCGCCTGTGGGAACAGTTTTTGTAAAACAAGAAGAGGCCGTCCCGGAGGACGGCCTCTTGTCTTATCTTTTATTCCGGGAAGATCGCTGCGAGCAGCTCTTCCCTTCCCGCGCCGGTCTCGGCGGAAAACGGGATCAGGCGGGTGTCGCCGTCCAGGCCGAGCGTGGCGCGGATGAGGCGCAGATTCGGCTCGATCTCGCTCTTTTTGAGCTTGTCGAGCTTGTTCGCCACCACGAGGAAAGCCGCGCCCGTGCTTTGGAAAAACGCCGCCATCGTCACGTCGTCGGCCGTGGGCTTGTGGCGCGCGTCGACGATCAGCACGCCGAGGTCGTAGAGATCCTTCCCGGTGAAAAAGCTCTCCATCAGGGCGCTCCAGCGCTCCTTTTCCGCGCGGGAGACCCTGGCGAAGCCGTAGCCCGGCAGGTCGATGAAGTAGGCCCGGCCGTCGATGAGAAAGTAATTCACATGCACGGTCTTGCCCGGCTCGGCGCCGACGCGCGCGAAGTTTTTGCGGTTCAGCAGCCGGTTGATCACCGAGGATTTCCCCACGTTCGATTTCCCGGCGAAGGCGATGCGCGGCATCGGGCTTTGGATGAACTGCGCGCTCGCGGCGGCGGATTTGACGAACTCGACCTTGTTCAGATTCGGTCTTGCCATGGGCCCCACCTACTGGACGACGGAGGCGCAGAGCTCGCGCTGCGGCAAGGGCGGCACGGCGAGCGCGTCCGCGCTCTCTTCGCGCGGGACGAGCGCGGTCTCCAGGACCGTATCGATGCTGTCGGCCGTGACGAAGCGCAGCGCGGCGCGCACGGTCGGGTCGATCTCGGCGAGGTCTCTCTCGTTTTCTTTGGGCAGGATCACCGTGGACACGCCCGCGCGGAACGCGGCCATGGTCTTCTCCTTCAGCCCGCCGATCGGCAGAACGCGGCCGCGCAGCGTGATCTCGCCCGTCATGGCGACGTCGCGGCGCACAGCCCGCCCCGTCAGCGCGGAGGCGAGGGCCGTGACGACCGTCACGCCCGCGGAAGGCCCGTCCTTGGGAACGGCGCCCTCGGGGAAGTGGATGTGGATATCGCGGTTCTGATAGAAATTCGGGTCGATGCCGTAGCGCTCGCTGCGGCTGCGCAGACAGGTGACGGCCGCGCGGGCCGACTCCTTCATCACGTCGCCGAGGTTGCCGGTGAGTTCGATCTTGCCCGTGCCCTCAAGCACCGCGCACTCGACGTCGAGCACCTCGCCGCCGACGGAGGTGTAGGCCAGGCCGCGCACGAGACCGACCTCGTCGCGCTCGCGCTGCGTCTCGGGTACGAATTTTCTCGTACCGAGCAGCTCCTCAAGCCCTTCCGGCCTGACGGTGACGCTCTTTACGTTTCCCTCGGCGATCTCGAAGGCCGTCCTGCGGCATATCTTCGCGATCTCGCGCTCGAGAAGGCGGACGCCGGACTCGCGGGTGTAGAGACTGATGATCGAGCGGATCGCATCGTCGCTAAAGCGCAGCTGGGCGGCCCTGAGACCGTGCTTTCTGCGCTGCTTGGCGATCAGATGTCGTTTGGCGATCTGCAGCTTTTCCTCGTCGGTATAGCTCGACATTTCGATGACTTCCATGCGGTCGAGCAGCGCGCGCGGGATCGTGTCGGTCGTGTTCGCGGTGGTGATGAAGAACACCTCGGACAGATCGAAGGGGATCTCGAGAAAATGATCCCGGAATGCGTAATTCTGCTCGCCGTCCAGGGCTTCGAGCAGGGCCGCGGAGGGATCGCCGCGGTAGTCGGAGCCGAGCTTGTCGATCTCGTCGAGCACCATCAGCGGGTTGCAGCTCTTGGCCTGGATGATGCCGTTCATGATGCGGCCCGGCATCGAACCGATATAAGTCTTGCGGTGGCCGCGGATCTCTGCCTCGTCATGCACGCCGCCGAGGGAGAGGCGCACGCACTTGCGGTTCGTGGCGCGCGCGATCGACAGGGCGATGCTGGTCTTGCCCGTGCCCGGCGGGCCGACGAGGCAGAGCAGACCGCCCTTGACGTCGGGCGAGAGCTGACGCACGGCGAGGTATTCCAGGATCCTCTCCTTGACCTTTTCCAGCCCGTAATGGTCCGCGTCAAGCACCCTGCGCGCCTTCTGCGTGTCGACGGTCTCCTTCGTGCGGACGCCCCAGGGGATCTCAAGGCAGGTGTCGAGATAGCCGCGGATCACCGCCGCCTCGGCGGAGCCGAAGGGCTGCTTCTGCAGCTTTGAAAGCTCCTTGAGCAGCTTTTCGCGGATCTCGTCCGCGACGGGCAGCGCGCCGATCCGGGCGCGGTATGTATCGATATCGTCGCTCTCGCCGTCGCCGAGCTCGGACTGGATCAGCTTGAGCTCTTCCCGCAGAAAGTATTCGCGCTGGCTGCGGTTGACCTGCTCCTGCGTGGCGTCGTTGAGCTCCTTCTCGATGTTCAGGATCTCGATCTCGCGGCTCAGCAGCTTGCCGAGCAGAGCCAGCCGGCGGCTGGGATAGAGCTCCTCGAGAAGCTTCTGCTTGTTCTCCACGGAAAAATGCGCGTTCTGGGCGATATAGCTGACGATGAAGCCGAGGTCGGGATTGGCGATGACGTTGAGCAGCTGCTCGTTCATCATCTCGGGATTGAGCTGGAGATAGTCGCGGAAGAGGTTCAGGCAGTTGCGTACCAGAGCCTCCCTGCGTTCGGCCCGCACGCGCTCCGGCCTGTCCGGCAGCTCGGCGACGCCGGCTGTGTAGTACTTGCCCTCTGTTTTCATCTCCAGCGCCTCGGCGCGGTAGAGGCCCTCGACCATCACGCGGCAGACGCCGGCGCGCGGCTGGCGCAGCTGCTGCCGGACGCGGCAGACCGTGCCGACATGGTAGATCTCGTCCTCGCCGGGCGCGTCGGCGGAGATGTCCTTCTGCGCCGCGAGGAATATCTGTCCGCCGTGCTTCACGGCGGCGCCGAGCGCCGCGATCGAGCTCGGGCGCTCTACGTCAAAGGTCAGCAGCACGCCGGGAAAAACGTTCAGCCCGCGCAGGGGCAGCAGCGGCAGCTGCAGGATCTCGTTCGATCGATTCTCGTTCATACGGTGGTCCTCCTTTCAAGGAGTGGGAACGCGGTTTGCTTACGTGTTTTCTTCGTCCGCGGGGAGCTCGCTGCGGTGCAGGACCGTGGGGCTCGCGCCGTCGTTCACGCACGCGGCGGTCACGATGACCTTCACGGCCTCGGGATCGGAGGGAACGGCATACATGACGTCGGTCATGACGCCTTCCATGACGCTGCGCAGGCCGCGCGCGCCGATCTTGCGCTCGATGGCCCTGTCGGCCACGGCCTCGAGCGCCTCCGGCTCGAAAACCAGCTCGACGTGGTCGTAGCCGAGCAGGGTCCGATACTGGCGGGTCATGGCGTTTTTCGGCTCGGTCAGGATGCGGACGAGGTCGTCGCGCCCGAGCGAATCGAGCGTCGCCACGACGGGCAGGCGGCCGACCAGCTCAGGGATGATGCCGAACTTCAGCAGGTCGTGCTGCTGGACGTTCCGGAGGATCTCTCCCACGTCGCGCTCGGCGCGGGAGCGGATCTCTGCGCCAAAGCCCATGGTCTTTTTGTCCATGCGCTTTTCGATGATCTTATCGAGCCCGTCGAAGGCGCCGCCGCAGATAAAGAGGATATTTGTGGTGTCCACGTGGATGAACTCCTGCTGCGGGTGCTTGCGCCCGCCGTTGGGCGGGACGTTGGCGACGGTTCCCTCGAGCAGCTTCAGCAGCGCCTGCTGCACGCCCTCGCCGGAGACGTCGCGCGTGATCGAAGGGTTCTCGCTGCGGCGCGCGATCTTGTCGATCTCGTCGATGTAGACGATGCCGCGCTGCGCGCGCTCGACGTCGAAGTCCGCCGCCTGCAGGAGCTTCAGGATGACGTTCTCCACGTCCTCGCCGACGTAGCCGGCCTCGGTGAGCGTGGTGGCGTCGGCGATGGCAAAGGGCACGTCGAGCATTTTGGCCATGGTCTGGGCAAAGAGCGTCTTGCCGCTGCCCGTCGGGCCGATGAGCAGGATGTTGCTCTTCTGCAGCTCCACGTCGTCCTTTTCGGTGTGCAGGATGCGCTTGTAGTGGTTGTATACCGCGACGGAGAGCACGATCTTCGCCCGCTCCTGGCCGATGACGTATTCGTCGAGCCCGGCCTTGATCTGCATGGGCTTGGGCAGCTTTTCGAGCACGAGCGGCAGGCCGTCATAGCCTTCCGGCGGCGCATCCGGCAGCTCGCCGATGATGCTGGCGCACATGCGCACGCACTCGTCGCAGATATAGCTGCCGTTGCCGGCGATCAGGCGGTTCGCCAGCGACTGCGGCTTGCCGCAGAAGGAGCAGCGGATACTTTTTCTGTCTTCGTTTCTCGGCATAACGATACTCCTTTAAGGGAAGCTAAGGGAGGAACCGCTTTCCCAGTTCCTCCCCTTTTGATGCGTTTTCTCAGCGTTTGTAGATCACCTTGTCGATCAGGCCGTATTCGCGCGCTTCCTCGGCGGTCATGAAATGATCGCGTTCGGTATCGCGCTCGATCACGGCGAGATCCTTTCCGGTGTTCGCGGCGAGGATCTCATTGAGCTTCTTCTTGATCTTCAGGATCTGTTCGGCCTGGATCTGGATATCGGTGGCCTGGCCCTGGCTGCCGCCGGAGGGCTGGTGGATCTTGATCTCCGCGTTCGGCAGCGCGATGCGCTTGCCCTTCGCGCCGCTCGAAAGCAGGAAGGCGCCCATCGAGGCTGCCATGCCGATGCAGATCGTGGAGACGTCGGGCTTGATGTACTGCATCGTGTCGTAGATCGCCAGTCCCGCGGTCACGCTGCCGCCGGGGCTGTTGATGTAAAACTGAATGTCCTTGTCGGGATCCTGCGCCTCGAGATAGAGGAGCTGGGCGACGACGAGGCTGGCGGTGGTGTCGTTGACTTCCTCGCCGAGCATCACGATGCGGTCGTTGAGGAGGCGGGAGAAAATGTCGTAAGAGCGTTCGCCGCGGCTGGTCTGCTCAACGACGTAAGGGACTAAACTCATGGTATGAAACTCCCTTTCCAATTATTTGCTGTCCGGGAGAGCATATCCCGATCCCCCGGGAATTATTCGGCCTTCGCGGGCTCTTCCTCGGGCTTCGGCTCGGCCTTTTTGCGGCTGCGCTTGGGCTTGGGGGCCTCTTCCCCGGCCTGCGGGGCCTCGGGCTCGTCCTTGGGGGCGGCCTTCTTCGACGCTCTCTTCTTCGGGGCGGGCTTTTCCTCCGCCGCGGGGGCGGCGGCGACGGCGCTGTCGACGATCAGCTTGCCGGCCTTTTCCTTTCTGACCTCGTCGGCGAGCATCTTCTCGCCGAAGTAGCTCTTGATCTGATCGGCGGCGGCGCCGAAGCTCTCGGCCATTTTGGCGACGTAGGCCTCGATCTCCTCGGCGGTGGCCTCGATCTTCTCGGCCTCGGCGACGGCGTCAAGCAGCAGGTCGTTCTTGACCTGATACTCGGCGGCGGGACGGATGCTCTGCTTCATCGTGTTCTCGTCCACGCCCATCATCTCCATGAGCTTTTCGAGAGGCATATTGCGGTCGGTCATGCCGAAGTTGGCGGCATAGTTCCGCAGGATCTCCTCGGCCTTGGCGGCGATCATCGAATTGGGCACCGTGACGGTCATGTTGTCGATGGCCTTTTTGACGACATCGCTGCGGAAGGCGCTGTCGGCCTGCTCGCTGAAGCGCTTCTCGATGTTGGCGCGGATGTCGGCCTTGTACTCGTCGAGCGTGTCGAAGCCGTTGTCGCCGGCGAACTCGTCGTCCAGCGCGGGCAGCTCGTTGTAGCTCAGAGCGTTGAGCGTGACCTTGAACACGACAGCCTTGCCGGCGAGCTCGGGGGTGTAGTCCTCGGGGAAGGTGATGTCAAGGTCCTTCTCCTCGCCGACCTTCATGCCGACGATCTGCTCCTCGAAGCCGGGGACGAAGGAGTTGGAGCCCAGCTCGAGCTCGTAGCCCTCGGCCTTGCCGCCGTCGAAGCGCTCGCCGTCGAGGTAGCCGTCGAAGTCGATGTTGGCGACGTCGCCCATGCGGGCCTCGCGCTCGTCGGCGCTGACCTTGCGGGCGTTGCGCTTGCGGGCGCTCTCCAGCTCGGCGTTCACGTCCTCGTCGGTGATCTCGCGCACGGGACGCTCGGCCTCGAGGCCCTTGTACTCGCCGAGCGTGACGGCGGGGTAGATCTCGGCGGAGAAGCTGTATTCCACGCCCTTGTCGTCGGTGACCTGCACGTCGGTGATCGCGGGAGCGCCGACGATATTCAGCTCGCCTTCCTGGACGCCCATATCAAAAGCGGCGGGGGCCAGTTCGTCCATCGCGTCCTGATAGAACACCTCGGAGCCGTACATGCCCTCGATGACGGCGCGGGGCGCCTTGCCCTTGCGGAAGCCGGGGATGTTTATATTCTTCTTGGCCTTGAGGTAAGCGCTTTGGATCGCCTTTTCAAATTCGTTCGGCTCGCAGCTCACCTGAAAGGTCACGGTATTGTCTTCTTTTTTCTCGATGTTCTTGACGATCATGGTTCGATTGCCCTCCTATATTATCTGTACAGACTGCGCTATCATAACAGATTCTCTCTGTAAAATCAATGACAAAATGATGAATTGGGGCGTGGTTTTCACAGCGTTACGGCAATTTGATCTCCATCGGCTCGAAGCCCAGATGATCGGCCGATACGAGGCGGAATTCCGTGCCGCCGCAGGATCCGTTGAAGCTCATCCTGCAGCCCTTGCCGTGGATATGGCCGTAGCAGCAGAGAGAGACCTCATGCTCGCGCAGGAGCGCAAGGATCTCCTCGCAGCGGTAACGGAGAAAGATGGGCGGATAGTGCAGAAAGACGAGCTTTTCACGCTCTCCCGCCGCCTCGAGCGAGGTCTTCAGCCGTCCGACCTCCCGCAGCATGATCTTGCGGTCGTGCCCGTCGCCCTTCTCCTCCTCGTAAAACCAGCCGCGCGTGCCGCAGAGGGCATAGTCGCCGTATGTGAAGAAGTTGTTGTTGAGGATGTCGATCGTGGTGATGCCGTTGGCGGCAAAGAAGCGCTTCGCCTTCGAGGCCGTGCTCCACCAGTAGTCATGGTTGCCCTTGAGGATGATCTTGCGGCCCGGGAGCGAGTCGATGAACAGAAAATCCTCCAGCGCGTCCTCGATGCCCATGCTCCAGCTGAGGTCGCCGCACAGCACGCAGACGTCGTCGTCATTGAGTTTTGAGAAGCCCTGCTTCAGCTTTTCCGTGTGGTTGTCCCACAGCTCGCCGAAAACGTTCATGGGCTTGTCCCTGCCGAGGGCAAGGTGAAGATCTCCGATCGCGTACAGTGCCATGATCGACCTCGCATAAAACCGATTGGGAATTCAAACAATAAGAGCGGGAAAGGAGATGACCGACATGCCCGAGAACAGGCACGAGACCCTGCCCGGCGTCGGCTGCGACGTGACGGGCTGCAAGTACAACACCGTCGACTGCCGCTGCAGCGCCGAGACCATCCGCGTTCGGAACGAGAAAGCCGAAACAAAGGCGGAGACCTACTGTTCGACCTTCCGCCCGCGCGGAAGCGTATAAAAAGCAGGGCGGAGAGTTCCGCCCCTACATATCATTCGAAGGCGTTTTCGATGTGGTTGACCGTGATCGGGCCCTCCGCGCCCAGCGGCGCGTAGATCTCGACGACGTCAAAGCGCGGCTGCTTCACGGTCTCGTGCTGAGAGAGCCAGAGCGCGGCCGCCGTGCGGATGCGCTGCCGCTTGGCGGCGGTGACGAATTCGCGCGCCGCGGCGAAGTCGGCGTTTTTGCGCAGCTTGACCTCGACAAAGGCGAGGTACTTCCCCCGCTGCGCGATCAGGTCGATCTCGCCGGAGCGGCAGGAAAAGTTCGTCTCCACGATGCGGTAGCCGCGCAGGCGCAGATAGCGCGCCGCGCGCTCCTCGCCGAAGCGGCCGAGTTCACGTCTGTCCATCAGTGCATCTTCCTCAGAAAGCTCATGCGATGGATCGGGCTGGGGCCGTACTGGCGGATCGCGGCGTAGTGCGCCGCCGTGCCGTAGCCCTTGTGCCTGTCGAAGCCGTACTGCGGGTACCGCTCGGCCATCTGCAGCATCCAGCGGTCACGCGTCACCTTGGCGAGGATGCTCGCCGCGGCGATGTCGGCGCATTTGCCGTCGCCGCCGATCACGCAGCGGCTGGGAACGGCGATGTCCCTGTTCCGGTTGCCGTCGATGAGCGCGAGCGCGGGCTTTACGGAGAGCTGTGCGATCGCCCGGTTCATGGCGAGGAAGGTCGCGCCGAGGATGTTCCTCTCTTCGATCTCCTCTACCGTGGCGAAGGCGATCCCATAGGCGATCGCGCGGGACACGATCTCGTCGTAGAGCGCCTCGCGCCGCTTCTCACTGAGCTTTTTCGAGTCGTTGAGGCCCTCGATCACGGCGCCGCGCGGCAGGATGACCGCCGCGGCGCACACCGGTCCGGCCAGAGGGCCGCGCCCGGCCTCGTCCACGCCGCTCAGCGGCGAGACGCCGCCGTCATAGATCTCGTTTTCCAGACTCCAAAGCTCCGTCATTCCGGTCTCTCCAGGCTCAGGCGGCCGAGCTTGCCGCCGTGGTATTCGTCCAGGAGCGTATTGGCCATACGCTCGATATCGTATTCCCCTTTCGAGACGAGGAAGCCGCGGCGCTTCGCCGCCTGCTCAAGCAGCTCGAAGCCGTTCTCCTCCCCCGTCGGATCGATGCCGTAGCGCTCGGCCAGCGCGGCGGGGTACATCCTGCGCAGGCGCAGCATGAAATTCGCCGCGAGGGTCTCGCGGTCGATCACGTCGCTTTTGATCGCGTTGGTGACGGCCAGCATCTCGCCGACCTCCTGGCTGTCGAACTTCGGCCAGAGGATGCCCGGGGTGTCGAGCAGATCGAGCGAGCGGTCGATGCTGATCCACTGCCTGCCGCGCGTCACGCCCGGCTTGTCCCCCGCCGCGGCGGCCCTGCGGCTCGCGACCTTGTTGATAAAAGTGGACTTTCCGACGTTCGGGATGCCGAGGATCATGACCTTCAGGCCGCGCCCGCTCTGTCCCTTGCTTTCGTATTGCTCAAGCTTGTCTCTGAGCAGCTCGCGCACGGCGCCGGGAAACGCGCCGACGCCCTTGCCGGAGCGCGCGTCCGTCTCCAGCACTGCGAGGCCCTGCTCTCGGAAATACGCCGCCCATTCCTTCGTCACGGCCGGGTCCGCCAGATCGCAGCGGTTGAGGATCACCAGCCGCGGCTTGCCTGCGGCCAGCCGGTCGACGTCCGGATTGCGGCTCGAGCGCGGGATGCGGGCGTCGAGGATCTCGCACACCGCGTCGACCTGCCTGATGTTGTCCTCGATCATGCGCCGGGCCTTGGTCATGTGGCCGGGGAACCATTGGATATTCAGCTTTTCAAAGCTGTTTTCGGCCATTATTCCACGCTCCCGAAGCTGTCGAAGGGGTAGACCACCAGCAGCACCTTGCCGATGACCAGACGCTTGTCCACCATGCCGATGCGCTTGTCGCGGCTGTCGGTGGAGGCGTTTCGGTTGTCGCCCATGACGAAAAGGCAGTTATCCGGCACCGTCTGCGGGCCGATGAAGTCGATCTTGGTGTTGGTGGTGACGTCGATATAGTCTTCCTCAAGCGGCTCGCCGTTGACGTAGACGACGCCGCGCTCGAAGTCGATGTTCACGACGTCTCCCGCGACGGCGATCACGCGCTTGACCAGCGCCTTGTTGTCGTCGTAGCCGTCCTTTTTGAACACGACGATGTCGCCGCGCGCCGGCTCGTAGAACAGGTCGGAGACCATCACCTTGTCGCCGTTGCTCAGCGTGGGGAACATCGAGGTGCCGTGCACGTCCATGATGCGCAGCACGAACACGAACACCAGCACGCAGATCAGCAGCGCCGAGATCAGCGACTGGATCCAGTCGTAGGCCTCGCGCCGCGCCTGCACCTCCGGCGGGAGCTGCTCCTGTTCCTTTTTCTTCCTTCTGTTCTTTTTCTCGTCCATAGGAATGTCTCTCCTATCGCGTTATCATTAATGCTAACTTGATTATTATACACCTTTTTCCCGCGCTGTGGCAACAACAAAAAAAGGAAGCCCGGAAGGACTTCCTTTTTTCGTGTGACTTTTTCAGAGACGCTCTTTGACCTTGGCGCTCTTGCCGACGCGGTCGCGCAGGTAGTAGAGCTTCGCGCGGCGGACCTTGCCCTTGCGGACGGTGGTCACGGAGACGATGGAGGGAGAATGTACCGGAAATACCTTCTCGCAGCCGACGCCGTAAGAGATGCGGCGCACGGTGATGGTCTCGTTGATGCCGCCGTGCTTCTTGGCGATGATCGTGCCTTCGAAAGCCTGCGTACGCTCGCGGTTGCCTTCCTTGACGCGGACGAGGACGCGCACGGTGTCGCCGACGTTCATTTCGGGCAGCTCGCTCTTCATGTACTTGTCACTGAGAATTTTGACCAGATCCATAACAATCCAATCCCTTTCGAATATAGACGTTCATGTCGGAGGACGCGCCTGTACGCGCCGCGCAGCGGACCGCCTTTCTCACGCCTGTGACCCTCACAGGCTTTGATAGGATACCACAACCGGATGCGGATTGCAAGAGTTTTTTCAGCGG
The DNA here is from genome assembly GCA_017403885.1 of Oscillospiraceae bacterium. Taxonomy (GTDB): domain Bacteria; phylum Bacillota; class Clostridia; order Oscillospirales; family Oscillospiraceae; genus Limivicinus. Next base: position 13,264 of record JAFRDM010000058.1, on the reverse strand, counting down.
AATATCCGCATTTTTTCGTCGTAGGTCTCAACGCGCGTGAATCCGGCGAAATCCGGCGCGAGCCCGGGCGCGAGCGCGCGCAGCGAGGCGGCGAGCAGGTCCGGGTTGAGCGTGGGATTCTGCGCGCTGATCACGGCCCGGACACGCACGCCCTCCTCCCCCGCGGCGAAGGCGATCTCGCGGATCGCGGGGCGGATGTCCGTCTCGCCGAGGCCGCGCTTGGTCTTCTTCTCGATCACGATCGCGGGGCGGGCGAAGAAGTCGCTGAGCCTTTCTTGCATTATGTCAACTCTTCGTTCGTCGTATTCGAATACGCCCTCGACGGCAAGCCATTTCAATTCTGCGTTTTTTCTCGTTGGCTCATAGATCTCCAGCACACGGATCCCCTCGGGCATCGTGGCGTTCAGCCGCTCGGGCAAATAAGTTATGTCAACTTCTTCGAGCAGCCGGAAATCCATGATCTCGCACACGCTCGCCGTGCCGACGGAGAGCGGCAGCGCGATGGAGATCTGCGGGCGGGGATTGAAGCCCTCGGAGTACTGCAGGCGGCTGCCCGCGCGGGAGAAGGCGCGCTGCATCGTCGCCATCAGGTCGAGATGGGAGATCCAGATCGCCCGTCCGGTCTTGGAAAAACGCATACGCAGCTTATTCATCGCATTTCCTCCCATGCAGCAGTCCGGCCGCGCCGCAGGCGGAGCAGGCTTTGCGGCAGTCGGGCGAGAGCTCGGAGCGATACGCCCGTTCCCTCTCCCGCAGCAGATGCGCGCGCCGCACGCCGACGTCGATCATGTCCCAGGGCAGGACCTCGTCCGTTCCCCGCTCGCGCGAGGCGTAGAAGTCAAGGTCGAGGCCGCAGCTCTCGAAGGCTTTCTCCCAGCGGTCGAAGCGAAAATAGTCCGACCAGGCGTCGAGCCGTCCTCCCTGCCGCCAGACCTCCTCGAGCACGTCGCCCAAACGCCGGTCGCCTCGCGAGAGCGCGGATTCGATGACGCTGGTCTCCGCGTCGTGCCAGTTGTAGGTCACGTTGCGGGCCGTGATGGAGGAGCGCAGCAGATTCACACGGCGCAGATATTCCTCTCTGCCGATCTGCGCCTCCCACTGGAAGGGGCTGTGCGGCTTGGGGATGAAGCAGGAGGTGGAGATCGTGATGCGCACGCCGCGGTTTTTGTTTTTTGCGTTTTCCCGCCAGCAGTGCAGCACCTGATCGGCCATATCCGCGATGCCGCGGATATCCTCGTCCGTCTCGGTGGGAAGGCCGAGCATATAATAGAGCTTTACGCTGTTCCAGCCGCCGGCGAAGGCGATGGCGCAGGTGTGCAGCAGCTCCTCCTCGGTCACGTTTTTGTTGATCGCATCGCGCAGGCGCTGGCTGCCTCCCTCCACGGCGAAGGTCAGGCCCGTTTTGCGCACCCGCTGGAGACGCTCCATCAACTCCATCGAAAAATTGTCCGCGCGCAGCGAGGGCAGGGCAAGGCCGATGCTCCGCGGCTCGCAGTAGTCGAGCAGACCGTCGCAGAGCCTGTTGAGATCGCGGTAATCGCTGGTGGAGAGCGAGAGGAGCGTCACGTCCTCATAGCCGGTGTTCTGCAGCGTCTCGATGCCCTGGCGGATCAGCGTCTCCGGTTTTTTCGCGCGGATCGGGCGGTAGATATGCCCCGCCTGGCAGAAGCGGCAGCCGCGCACGCAGCCGCGGAAGAGCTCGATATCCACCTTGTCCTGCACGACCTCGGTCGACGGTACGATCGGGTCGGTCGGGTAGGGCGCGGCGTCCAGGTCCTCGACGATGCGCTTGCGCACCTTTTCCGGCGCACCGTCTTTGGCTGTGATCGACTTCACCGTGCCGTCGGCGTTCCACGCGATCTCATAGAGGCTCGGCACGTACACGCCGCCGATCCGCGCGGCGCGGCGCAGGAATTCCTTCTTCGTCCAGTTTGCCGCCTTGGCCTCGCGCAGCAGGGTGAGGAGCTCGTTGTTCATCTCCTCTCCCTCGCCGATGACGAAAAGGTCCATGAAAGGGGCCATCGGCTCGGCGTTCACGCAGGCGGAGCCGCCCGCGAAAACCAGCGGCAGCAGTCCCGGCCTGTCCGCGCTGCGCAGCGGCAGACCGGCCATGTCCAGCATGTCCAGCACCGTGGTGTAGGCCATCTCATAGCCGATGGAGAAGGCCAGCGCGTCGAATTCGGCGAGGCTGTCGCCGCTCTCGAGCGCGTAGAGAGGCATGCCGACCTTTTTCATCTCCCCGTACATGTCGCCCCAGGGGGCGAAGCAGCGCTCGCACCAGACAAAGGGCAGGCTGTTCATCGTCTTGTAGAGGATCTTCATGCCGAGATTGGACATGCCGATCTCGTAGGTGTCCGGGAAGCAGAAGGCCAGGCGCAGCTCGACGCTGCGCTTGTCCTTGATGATCTGGTTGTATTCCCCGCCGGTATAGCGCGCAGGCTTCTGCACGCGCGGCAGGATGCGTTCAAGGCGTTTGTCCATGGCACGCTCCGTCGTCTTTGGTATCGGTTTATTTTACAATAGTTCGCGGCGTTTTACAAGTGCGGCCTTGTCCGGCTGGGAGAGCAGCAGCCACAGCGCCGCGAGCGCGAGCGCCGTGCCCTCGCCGCGCCACGTCAGCACCGTTCCGGCGATCAGCAGCGCCGCCGAGAGCGCGAGACTGACGGCCTTCGTCAGCGCGTCGCCCCGCCTGCCGCCGAGGAGCTCCTCGGCGATGATCGAAAAGATCCTCCCGCCGTCGAGCGGCAGGATCGGCAGAAGGTTGAACAGCGAGAGCAGCAGCGACACGCCCGCGGAGAGCGTCAGCACCTCGTTGGCGCTTCCCCGGGCGAAGTAAGAGGCGGCAAAGGCGTAGGCGAATCCCGCGGCCGGTCCGGCAAGCGCCGAGACGGCATGTCCCGACGGCGCACAGAGGCCGCCGTATTCGATGCACAGCCCGCGCAGATCCGCCGATACGCGCCGGATGCGCAGGCCGTATAGCCGCAGCGCCACGATATGACCCAGCTCGTGGACGATCACGGGGGCGAGGATCGCGGCCAGCTCGGAAAAGCTTACCGTGCAGTAGATCAGCGCACCGAGTAAGAGCGCCCCGGTGCTGATAGAAACGCGTCCTTTGTCCATTTACCGCTCTCCCGTCTCCTCGCGGGCATAGTCGCGCCACACGGCGATCAGCTTCTCGCCCAGCTCGCGGTCGCACAGTCCCCGGCCGATGGCGGTGACCGTCGCCGTATAGTCCCTGTCCGCGCCTGAAAGACGCAGCGTCTCGCGCCGCAGCATGTCCATCTGCGCGGGGAACAGCAGCTTGAGGGCCGTCAGCAGGATAAAGAGCGCCGAGGCGATATAGATCCTGACCTTGTCCACGCGCTCACCTCCCCTCTGCAAGCACTGTATGACGAGAGGCCGGCGGATATGAAAAGCGGGCCGGACGATCGTCCGGCCCGCCTGCATGAGAGCGGAGATTTTATTTCAGCACGCTGCCGAGGAGGGCGCCGAGCAGGCCGCCGTCCTCCTTGCCGTCCTCCTTGCCGTCCGCCGCGCCGAGCAGCGCGCCGAGCGCGGGCATGTCGTCGGCCTTTCTGCCGATGAGCTTGAGCAGCAGCGCTACGCCCGCCTTGCTGCCCAGCAGCGAGGAGAGCAGCGAGCTCTCGTCATCGTCCTCTTTTTTGCTCTTGCCCAGGAGCTTGATCAGCAGCGACACGCCGCCGACCTTCAGCAGCAGGCTTACAAGTCCGCTGCGGTTTTTCTTGTTCTTCAGCAGCTTGAGGAAGAGCGCGGCTATCGTTTTGTCCGAGAAAAGCTTGCATGTTCCCCGCGTGAGATTGGCCAGGTCCTGCTCGCTGACCTCGCCGCCGACAAGCTCGCGCAGCGTGCCCTCGGCGTCATTTTCCATCCCCTCGGCGACTTTAGGATCATCGTTGAGCGCGTCAAGTACCTTTTCAATGGCTTCCTGTGTGTTCAGCATATTCTTTTTCCTTTCCGCGGCCGGGGCCGCACGGCGAAATGCGCCGGGTCTGATGGGGATATTATACCGCATCGTCGAAAAAAGGCAAAGGGTTTTCGCTTTTATAAAACGCATGCGGAAAAACGTTCATTGTTCTCGTTCACCGCTGGCGAAATCCCGGGCGGAAAAAGCGTTCTCCCGGGATCCAGCATCACAGAAGCAAAAGAACGGCAAGGATCGATGACCCTCTGGCGTATAAGATACAAGTACTCGATTCACGAATAAAAACAAAATCGGAGCGTAAGCGAAGCGGGTCCGATTTTGAAAGGAGGAGCAGCGGAATGAGCGCGAGATGACTTTTGATGCAAAGCATAAAAAGTCGTCGCAAGCGATATGAAGCTTGCGACGACGTGGTCGGAGTGCGGAGATTTGAACTCCGGGCCACTTCGCTTCGCGCCGCCTTGCGGTTACCGAAAAACGCGGCGGGCTTTCGCCCTTCCTTGCGTTTTTCGACCGCTGCGGAAAAAGCGTCCTCCCTGCATCCGCCCCGGCGGCGGGAGTCCGCTTTTCCCAAACCAAGCTGCGCTTGGTTCGTCAAGAGGCCCGGGATCCAGCATCACAAAATCAAAAGAACGGCAAGGGTCGATGACCCTTGCCGTTCTTTTGGTCGGAGTGCGGAGATTTGAACTCCGGGCCTCTTGGTCCCGAACCAAGCGCGCTACCATCTGCGCTACACCCCGAAGCATCCGGCTTTTCCCGGACAGCTTTTACATTATATGTATCGCCGCTGAAAATGTCAAGCAGAAGTTTATAAAACGCATGCTATAATTGATTTCACAAAAAAGCAGCCGGGATGCGTGGGAGCACCCCGGCAGTCCTTTTCGTCTTGTCATCCGACATTGAGCGTGGCAACGGAGGAGAAACAGCTTCCCGCCTCGTTGGAGACGACGCAGCGGTATTGCATGCCGTTGCGGCTAAGGGTAGCCGGCGCGGTCATCGTCGCGGTCTTCAACCCGCTGTAGCCACTGTTTGTCACGTTATTCCACGTGCCCTTGTCCGTATTGAAGTACTGCCATTGATAATGCAGACTCTCGCCGGAGGCCATGACCAGGAACGTGGCCGTGCCGTCCGGCGAAGCCGTGACGGACAGCGTCTGTGCGAGGATGTCCGGCGTGCCGTAGACGGTGAGTACGGCAGCCTGTGAGCAGGTCTCCCCGCCCTCGTTGCCGAGCCTGCAGCGATATTGCATGCCGTCACGCCCGGCGTCGGCGCTCACGCTGAGCGTCGGCGTGTCGACCCCCGCATACCCGGAGGCTGAAGCGGAAATATCGTACCAGCCTTTTTCCCCGGGATCGCGCGCCTGCCACTGATAGCTTAAGATGCCGTTTCGCGCGGCGGCAGTAAAATCGGCGGAGCCGCCGATCGGCGCCGAGACGGAAGCGGGCTGCGCGTCGAGGATGGGAGGCCGATGCGCATTCTCGCGTTCTGTTTCGGAGACGCAGGCGGAAACTGTTTTGCTCATGGAACCGATCACATTGCCGAACTTTGCAGCGACGCGGTAATAGTAGGTGCGCCCCGCCTCTTCGATATCGTCCAGAGACAACCAGCTCGTGCCGTCCCCGGCTCTGACGGAGGTGAGATACTCTATCGCTCCGAGATCCTCGCCGCGGTAGACGCAGTATCCGTTTGCGCCCGTGACCTCGTCCCAGCTCAGAGCGACGTAACCGCTCGCAGTATCCGCCGCGAGAACTTCGGGGGCGGGATAATTCTTTTTGACGGAAAGGGATTTGGGGACCTCGAGATAATAGTGCGTTCCGGCGATCGCGTAAGGCTTCATATCGAAGCCGGCGTAGCTGATGCTGTCCCACTTTTTCCATTTGCCGGGATCATCGGGATCACTGCGGATCCAGTTGTTCCCGCTGCCGCGGTTCGCATCGATGATGACCCAGCGTCCGTCGATGTAGACCTCGCTCCACCAGTGCGTTACGGCGCTGCGATAGTCTTTGGCATAGTTATTCCAAACCGCTTTCACGGTGCTGATATGGCTGCCGTTCACCATCCGCGCGGGGATGCCGCAGGCGCGGCAGAGCGCGATGATCAGGCTCGCATAGCCGTTGCAGACAATGGCGACCTTTCCTTCACTGCAGTTAACGCCGATACTTTCTTCCCGGAGGGCCCGGAGGTTGAGATACGGATTGCAGCAATAGGTTGACATGACTTGACCGAGGTTGTCGTAAAAGAAATTGTCGGCGACATATTCGTAGATTCGAAGCGCTTTGGCGTAATCCCCTTCGACGCCCTGTGTGAGTTCGTCCGCCACCTCGGCGAAGTATTCCGCCTGTTCCTCCGTCACCGGATAATGCGCGCCGTTATGCGACATCAGGTTCTCTATATCGCGCAGATACACGTCGGTATATTCTGCCCAGGCCGCCGTCCCCGGCGTCATATCGTCCGCGTCGGTAAAGCGCACCGCCGCGTTGTGCGAGATCACATCGGGATAGCTGATCAGGCGGGGGACATTGTCCTCCACAAGGAGGATAAATTCCTGGCACGCAAAGCCGATCCGGCCGCCCAGAGGATTTGTCGCTTTTGACCAGCCGTAATCGGACTTTTCATCGTATATGCCGTTCGCCAGGGACTCCTCGGCAGTCTTGGAGATCAGGATACGGAAAAAACCTCTCTCCACCTCCGGCACGGCCACATAGCCGGGCTTGGTGCTGCAATTGCGGCTGTTTGTCCGGCCTCCCTTTTCGTCGGCGACTACCGTTCCCTTGATTGCGGTCGGGAAGCTTTTATTCCCGGCGGCCATGTCGACGGAAAAGGCGAATTCGTGATTTTCATCCGGGAAAACAAAGACGCGGAGAATGTTTTTACACTCCGTGTCCGCGCTGTAAACGCCGACATAGACGGCCTTCGTCGAGTCCGTGACATGGCCGGAAACATACAGCGTTCCCGGCTCGTCGGAGGGCGTGCGAGCGGTGAAGTTCTCTTCCGCGCAGCCTGCGTCGGCTTCTTCGATGTATATGTAGGCTTCGTTTGAATCGGCGTATGCGGCAGGCAGACACAGACTCAGCAGAAGCGCGACGATCAGGGCAAATGCAAGGGTTCTGGTTTTTCTCATAAACAAAGGTTTTCTCCTGTGCAGGGGGCATAGGGCCGGAGTTCACAAGGGGGCGGAAGCCCTCTTTTTCGTTCGCGTCGGTCCGTATTATACAACAAAACGGGAAAAATGGCAAGTTTCCGGCAGGCAAGGGTCGATTTGAGCCGCTCCGCTCTCCTTTTCTGGATAGCAAAGGCCCGCCGGAAAACCGGCGGGCCTGCGGCTTTATTTCAGCTTTTCGAGCAGCGCGTACAGAGCGTTGTGGCGGTGGCTGATCGCGTTTTTCTCATCCGGCGGGAGCTGCGCCATCGTGCAGCCGCGCTCAGGCAAGTAAAAGAGCGAATCATAGCCGAAGCCGTTCTCCCCCGCCTCGGCGCGTGCGATCTCGCCGTAAACATAGCCCTCGGCCGCGGTCATTGAGCCGTCGGCCCGCACGAGCGCCATCGCGCAGCTGAAGTGCGCCGCGCGCTCGTCGGTATCGGCGAGCATATCCAGCAGCTTGCGGCGGTTGGCCGCGTCGTTTCCGTGCTCGCCCGCGAAGCGCGCTGAATAGATCCCCGGCGCGCCGCCGAGCGCGTCGACGCAAAGGCCGCTGTCGTCGGCCAGGGCGCAGCAACCGGAGAGCTCCATGATCTCACGCGCCTTCTTTTCCGCGTTCGCGGCGAAGGTGGCGCCGTCCTCCACGGTCTCGTGCGCGATCCCGGCCTCCCGCAGCGACAGGATCTCCTCGAAGGCGCCGCCGAGGATGGCTTTGATCTCTTCGAGCTTATGGGCGTTGTTGGATGCGATGATCAGCTTCATGCTCGTCCTCCCGCATATGATCACAGCCCCATCCGGTGGGATGAGGCTGCTTTCGGTGGAGCGGATGATGGGAGTCGAACCCACCTTACCGGCTTGGGAAGCCGAAGTTCTACCGATGAACTACATCCGCGCGTATGTGCAGTATAGCACCCGCAGGCGAAAAATTCAACAGTTATTTTGCCGCGGTCTCTGACGAAAAAGCGCGTACGGCTTCCGGCCGGAAAGAGCGGCCAAGGAAAGCCGTACGCACGATCCATCACGTCTGCGGGCTTTCGTCGGGCGCGGGCGTGGGCTCGGGGCGGCGGATGAACATCAGATTCAGATCCACCGGGCCGTCGATGCCGGGCACCTCGCCCTCGTGCGTGTACTGCCAGATGTTGCCCGCGTAATAAAAGCTGGGATAGTCTCCCGGCTCGGCCAGCCAGAGCTTGCAGTCCTTCAGCCGTCCCAGGTCGAAGCCGTAATAGCCGAGCTGGCGGTTGAAATAGATGCCCGCGTCGTAGCCCGCGGCGCGCACCGTCTCGCAGAAGGCCACGCCGCAGTCGCCGATGATCTCGGGGCTGACGTCGTTCGTGCGGGCCTCGGGGATATCCTCGAGCTTTTCCCAGTCGTACATGACCGGCAGCGTGATATCGTAGCCCTCGATCTGCTCGAGCACGAATTTGGCTTCGTCGATCGCCTCTTTGACGTTGACGGCCTGCGAGAAAAAATACACGCCCACGTCCAGCCCGGCCTCGCGCGCGCCGTCGATGTTGGTGCGGTACCAGGCGTCGCTGTTGAGACTGCCCTGGGTATAGCCGCGGTAGCCCGAGCGGACGTATACGAATTTCACGCCGGAGTCGGCCACTTTCTGCCAGTCGATCCACAGCTGATGCTCGGAGACGTCGACGCCGAGAACGGTGTCATAGTTCTCGCCTGTGTAGACGAGCCTGCCGTCGCTCGTGTCAAAATCCTCTTTTGTCAGGTCGCTGACCTCAACGCCCTCGATCGGCGTGATCCACACGTCGTTGAAGCCGTCGTTGACCAGCACCTGGCCCTCGTGCGGATCGGGTTCTTCCTCCTCTGCCGGACGGCGGAGCTTGATCGCAACGATGCCGATCGCAGCCGCGAGGAGGAGTATGATCAGCAGCAGTCCCCTGACGCCGCCGCTTTTCCTTCGCATTCGATCACCTGTTTCTCTTTAAGCAAACATTTCAGCGCGCCGGAGCGGCCGGAAAGCCGTTTGCCTGATCACTCGTATCATAGCATACCCCGAAAGCGATTGCAAATGACAAAAAAGGCGCCGCAGCCCATCTTGAGAATTCTTCATAAACAGGAAAATTTTTATTGACAAAACAGGCCTCATTTGCTATTATAAGCAGGCTGACGGGCTGAACGAAAAACGCTGGTGTAGCTCAGCAGGTAGAGCAGCTGATTTGTAATCAGCAGGTCGGGGGTTCGAATCCGTCCACCAGCTCCACCGCTTCGTCAACAACCGAATATGGGGGAATTCCCGAGTGGCCAAAGGGGACAGACTGTAAATCTGCTGGCAATGCCTTCGGTGGTTCGAATCCACCTTCCCCCACCAAAGCAAAAGTCCTGCCGACTGTCGTCGACAGGATTTTTGCTTTGTATTCTTCACTCTTCAGTTCCTCCAGAAAGGGTTTTCCAAATGAATACTGAAGGCTAAAGACCGAAAAATGAATAATGGTTGCGAAATCGGACGCTTGTCGATACAATATGGCTGGTAATGAAATAGCAGAATAGATATAAACTGTGATTGACGGAGGTGTGCGTATGGCTTGCGAAGATGAAAGGATCGTTCAAGAGTGGCTGGATCATCTTGGCGGTTTACGTGTCGAAACAAAAAAGATGTTCGGCTGCTATTGCCTGTATTGCGACGGGCAGGCGGTCGGCTGGATCCACGACAGCGTTTTAAGCTTAAGGGAGGTCGGACTGTCCTATTTGCCGGATGATATAAAGCGACCTGCCGAAAATGACAAAATACGGGAGCTGGTGATCCCTTTGGATTACGCAAACGCAGTTTGGCTGCCCAGGGCGATACAGGATACGGCGGATTTCAGAAAAAAGCAGAGGTAATTCCCTGCTCGCAAGAAAAATATCCCTGAAACGGATGCTTACGCACGGTCTTCGAGAGTTCGAATCCATCTGTCAAAAACGCAGATCCATCTTTTTCGTACCCGTTTGCCAGATACGGTGTTGCTATTTTAACAAAAGCAGCAATCCTATTTCACTAATTATCTCATCTATTTGGGGGTGAATCTATTGACACCTAAAGAAGAGTGCGAGGAGTTGTTAGACTTCTTATTATTTTTTGCAGAGCACCAATTAAAAAAACGTGGTGAGTTCTATCCGTTCGGTGCTGTAATGCTGGAAAGCGGTGAAATAACTGCTACAGCATTTTATGATGCTGATAATGAGTTTCCGGACTCTACAGAAGAAATCGGGATTTTGACCGAAATTCACAAGGAAGAGGCGGAAAAAGGAGAAATCAGGGCAAGCGGTATTTGTTGGGATGCAAAGGTTTCTCTTGAAAACAGCGATATGACAGACGCAATTGTAATTAGTCTGGAACACCGCGAGAGTTATTCAGTTGTTGTTGGACAGCCGTATCGCTTAGGTTTCCTAAAGAAACTGGATTTGAGCAACATCTTTGCTCTGGATGGAAGACATGATGTTTTTAATTGATAATCGAGTGTGTTACAAAGATTAACGATTACAACTGTTTTGATATAATTGCAATCATTTGCTTGTTATGAATCTTTTGAAGGACGGATCGAAGGGAAAAACGGCAGGAAAAATGCCCCTGCAGGTTTTTCTGCGCGCCGTTCGGGCGCAAAACGCCGAGGGCAGGCCGCGTCCGCCCAAAAGCGGCCTGTCCTTTTTCCGTTCATTTTTTCCGGAGTCGCTCTGCGCGAAGCGTTTCCCCTCTCACGCCCGCGCGAAGTCCTTCCCGGTCTCCCGCGCCTTTTTGTTTTCCCCGCGTTTCCATTATACATCCTCTCGCCCGCCGCTCGCTAACACCCCCGCAAAAAAAATTTTTGTATCCAATATCTGCACGCTTTGGATACACAGGTAAGGACAGGTAAGGACAGGTAAGGCTAAAGTCAGGGAAGTTCAGAGGGAGGGAAAGGAGAGGTCAGGAGAGGTTAGGGAAAGGAAAGAGACAGGATAAACCTTTCTCCGAAAAAGAAAAAAATAAAAAAAAAGCAAAAGCGGTCCCTTCCCCGCGGGAAGCCGGACTGCTTTGTTTTTTCAAAATCCCTGCGGGCGCAGGCGTTTGCTGTGAAGAAGCATCGGCTCCCGCTTGTGGAAAGAATGTGGGAAAGCTGTGGAAAAGCGGCCGGCCGTTTCTTTTTCGTTTTTTTCGAAAAAAATTTTTTGCGGGTGTTAGACTTCCGGCGGGAAATCAGATATACTGGATGCAGAAAGCTTTTGAAGAAAGGTCGGACGCCGCATGGAGAACGTCTTTTCCCGCGTCTCGTTCCGCGGAAAATTCCGCAGTTATCAGCAGGGAGTGCTCGACGGGGCAGGGCGCTATCTTGCCGACGGGCGGATCCATATCGTGGCCGCGCCGGGCAGCGGCAAGACCGTGCTGGGACTTGAGCTGGTCCGCCGAGCGGGCGCTCCGGCGCTGATCCTCTCCCCCAGCGTCACGGTGCGGCGGCAGTGGGGCGAGCGCTTTGCAGAGCTTTTCCTCCCCGAAGGCGAAGCGGAGGAGGACTATGTTTCCGAGTCGCTGGAGAAAGAAGCGCCGATCTGCTCGATCACTTATCAGGCGCTGCACATGGCCTCGAAGCCCGACGCGGAGGGGGCGCCGCAGTGGAAAAAGGCCGTGGAGGAGCTGGAGATCGGCACGGTATGTCTCGATGAGGCGCACCATCTGCGCAGCGAGTGGCAGCGCTCGCTGGAGGCCCTGCTGGACACGCTCGGCGACCGCGTGACCGTCATCGCGCTGACGGCGACGCCGCCCTACGACAGCAGCGCGGCCGAATGGGAGCGCTATATCCGCGTCTGCGGCCCGATCGACGACGAGATCCTCGTGCCGGAGCTGGTGGCGCAGAAGACGCTCTGCCCGCACCAGGACTATGTCTTTTTCAACTACCCCAGCGCGGACGAGCGCGCGATGCTCGCGCAGTACGCCGCGCGCGCGGAGGCCGCGCTCGCGCAGATCCGCGCGGAGGGGCTGATCCCCGCCATGCTTCAAACGGCTTTCGGCGACACGCCGGAGGCGCGGCGCGAGCCGCTGCTGGAGCACGCGGAGGGCTTGGGATCGCTGCTCTCGCTCGGCGCGGCGCTGGGAGACGAGCTCCCGAAAGAATGGATCAGACTGCTCTACCCCTCGGGCCGCCTGCCGCCCTGCGGCGAGGACGAGGCCGAGAGCGCGCTGCGCTTTGCGCTGGCGCGGGAAGAGCTCCTCGGCGCGGAGAACTGCGCGCGGCTGCGCGCGATATTGAGCGCGCAGGGCCTCATCGAGGGCGGCGTGTGCTATCTGCGCGCCGACCCGAAGCTGCAAAAGAAAATGCTCTCCTCGCTCGGCAAGCTTGAGAGCATCCCGCGCATCGTCGAGCGGGAGCTTTCCTCCTGCGGGCGGGGGCTGCGTATGCTGATCCTCACGGACCATATCCGCGGCAATCTGCTGGGCTTTGTCGGCAGCGGCGCGCCGCTCGACACGATGGGCGCGGTCCCGATCTTCGAGGCGGTGCGGCGCGTGTGCCCCTATGAGACGCGGCTCGCGCTGCTCACGGGCACTTTGATGCTCGTGCCGAACGCGATCGCGGGCGAGCTCCTTTCCGCCGCGGACGCGCGCGGCATCCGCTGCGCGGTAGAGCCGCTGGGCGAGAGCTGGTACAGCGTGCTGAGCTGCGCCGGCGGCAGCCGCGAGGGCGTGACGCTGCTGACGGAGGCCTTTGAGCGCGGGCTCATCCACATTCTCGTCGGCACGAAGGCGCTTCTCGGCGAGGGCTGGGACTCGCCCTGTGTGAACACGCTGATCCTCGCGAGCTTCGTCGGCAGCTTCATGAGCTCGAACCAGATGCGCGGGCGCGCGATCCGCGTGGACAGGCGCGAGCCGGAAAAAGCGGCGAACATCTGGCATCTCGTGACGCTGCTGCCGCGGGAGAGCCGCCCCGCCGTCCTTGCCGCGGCGGAGGACGACGGGGGCGGGAGCGAGGACTTTGCGCTGCTGCGCCGCCGTTTTGAGTGCTTCATGGCTCCGTCCTATGACGGCGAGCGCATCGAAAGCGGTCTCGAGCGCGTGGATATCGTCCGCCCGCCCTTTACGCCCGAACGCGTGGAGGAGATCAACGAAGAGATGCTCGCGCGCGCGGCGGACAGGCGCGGCATGGCCGCGGCCTGGGAAAAGGCGCTCATGGGCCGGACGGCGGGGCGCGTGCGCGAGTGCGTGCGGGCGACGGGAGAGG
>JAFRDM010000057.1 GCA_017403885.1 Oscillospiraceae bacterium | reverse complement strand
TGGGCCTGCACCGGGTGGAAGCCGGGTGACGACCCCGCAAAGCGCGGCGTCATCAACTCCATCTACATCGACACCGAATCCCTTACCGTTCACAATGCCCGTCTGCAGGCCGTCTATGCCGAGGCCCGCAAGAATGAGCAGATGTGGGAGTGCTACAAGACCGAGGATGCCGAGATCATCATCACCGCCTTCGGCACCATGGCGCGTATCGCCAAGTCCGCAGTAGACGACCTGCGGGGACAGGGGGTGAAAGCCGGCCTATTCCGTCCGATTTCGGTCTGGCCGTTCCCGTACGACGCGCTGAGAGAAGCCTGCTGCGCAGAGCAGGTCAAGGCAGTCCTGGACGTCGAGGTCAACGAAGGCCAGATGCTCGAGGATGTGAAGCTCGCCATCGAGGGCGGCAAGCCCGTCAGCTTCTTCGGCCATCTGGGCAGCCAGTTCCCGACGACCGATGAGATCCGGGGCGAGATCCTCAAAATTAAGGAGGGTAAATAAGATGTCCGTTGTCTTTGAGAAAACCAAGCTGCTGACTGACAAGCAGTTCCACTACTGCCCCGGCTGCAACCACGGCATCATCCACCGTCTGGTCGCCGAGAGCATCGACGAGCTGATCCAGGAGGGTAAGCTCGAGGCCGGCAACGTCATGGGCGTCGCCCCTGTCGGCTGCTCCGTCTTCGCGTATGACTACTTCAACTGCGATATGTACGAGGCTGCCCACGGCCGTGCTCCCGCCGTCGCCACCGGCGCCAAGCGCGCCCGTCCCGGCACGCTGGTCTTCACCTACCAGGGCGACGGCGACCTGGCCTCCATCGGCACCGCCGAGATCGTCCACGCCGCCCACCGCGGCGAGAAGATCGTCACGGTCTTCGTCAACAACGCGATCTACGGCATGACCGGCGGCCAGATGGCCCCGACCACGCTCGTCGGACAGAAGACGACGACCTCTCCCTACGGCCGCGACGAGGCCTGGTGCGGCGCGCCGATCAAGGTCTCCGAGATGCTCAGCGAGATCCCCGGCGCCTACTACATTGAGCGTTGCGCCGTCAACAACAACGCCAACATTCTCAAAACCAAGAAAGCCATCAAGAAGGCGTTCCAGTATCAGCTGGAGGGGAAGGGCTTCTGCCTGATCGAGGTCCTCTCCACCTGCCCCACCAACTGGGGCCTGAACCCGGTGGAGGCCATGAAGTGGCTGGAGGATAACATGATCCCCTACTATCCGCTGGGCGTGAAGAAAGACAAGGGGGCTGAACAAGCATGAAGAAAGGATATATTTTCGCAGGCTTCGGCGGCCAGGGCATGCTGCTGATCGGTAAATTCCTCGCCATGGCGAACATGCTCGACGGCAAGCACGTCAGCTGGCTGCCCTCCTATGGTCCCGAAATGCGCGGCGGCACGGCCAACTGCTCCGTCATCGTCAGCGACGAAGAGGTCGCCTCTCCCATGATCGACAAGGCCGACGTCCTCATCGCCATGAACCTGCCGAGCCTTGACAAGTTCGAGCATACGGTCAAGCCCGGCGGACTGATCGTTGTCAACAGCTCCATCATCGACCGCAAGGTGCAGCGCGACGACGTCAAGGTAGTCTACTGCGACTCCGCGAAGATCGCGGACGAGGTCCGCAACCCCAAGGGCGCGAACGTGGCCATCCTCGGCGCCATGATGGGCGCGGATGACGCCTCTGTCAGTCTGGACAAAATGGTCGAGGCCATCCGCATCGAGCTCGGCGAACGCAAGGCCCGCTTCCTCGAGGGCAACAAGGCGGCGCTGGTTGCCGGCATGGAGCTCTCCGAGTAAGCACAGCTTTCAAAAAAACGGAAGGACTTTCAAGTCCTTCCGTTTTTTTGCTTTGTTACGATTCGAACGATACGATGTTGTTGACCCACTTTCTCCTTCGCAGCAGACAGGTGCCGATGACGCACTTGATCAGATCCAGAGCGTACACGGCGATATACAGCGGAAGAATCGGAAGGGCCGTGAAGCGCGAAAGCACGAAAGCCGTCGGAACGGCGACGCACCAGAGAAAAGCGCTGTCGAATATAAAGGTGACGATGGTCTTTCCGCCGGAGCGAAGCGTGAAGTAGCAGGCGTTGGTATAGGCGTTCATCGGCATCGCCGCGGCGCTGACATACAGAAGCGAGCAGGCGAGCGCCTTGACGGCCGACGTGGTGTTGTAGATCTGCGGGATCAGCGGCGCCACGCAGGCCATGACGGAGCCGATAAAGACGCTCAGCGTCAGCGCGAAGGCGATCAGCTTGCGGTCCTCGTCCACGGCGCGCGCCGTCTCGCCCGCGCCGAGCAGCTGGCCGATCAGGATGGAGATCGCGTTGCCCATGGCAAAAAAGGCGCACAGGAACAGATTGGTGATCGTCGTAGAGATGTTCAGCGCAGAGATGACCTCCAGACCGCGCAGGGAATAGCACTGGTTGAGCACCGTCATCCCGCCCGCCCAGAGCACCTCGTTGGCCAGCAGCGGCGCGCCGAGCCGGAGCATCCTGCGCGCAAGCTGCCCGGGAACATGCAGCGAACGGTAGGCGCCGACAATGAAGCGGCATCGCTCGCAGCGGCAGTGCGTCCAGAGGACGACGATCGAGCATTCGACGAGACGGGCGATGACCGTGGCGACCGCCGCGCCGACCACGCCCATGGCCGGGAAGCCCAGCTTGCCGAAGATCAGGATGTAGTTGAAGGTCAGATTGACGAAGACGGCGATGATGCCCGCCTTCATGGGCAGCATGGTCTCGCCCGTCTCGCGCAGCGTGCCCGCGTAAACCTGGCAAAGGGCAAAGGGCAGCATCTGGAGCAGCATCACCCGCAGATAAGACCGACCGAAGCGCAGCGTCGCCTCCAGATCCAGCGACTCCCGGCCCTCGTGCAGGAACAGGCGGATCAGAGTTTCGCCCTTCCCGATCAGGAGCAGTGCGAAGACCGTGACGGCGCCGAGGGCGATAAAGAGCTTCGCGCGGAAGGTGTAGCGCACACCCTCGTCGTCGCCCTTGCCGCAGAACTGCGCCGTGAAGATCCCGGCTCCGGCGAGGCCGCCGAAGATGCAGAGATTGAACACGAACAGCAGCTGGTTGACGATGGCCACGCCGGACATCGGCTCGGTGCCGACCTGACCGACCATGATGTTGTCAAGCAGGCTGACAAAGTTGGTGATGAGGTTTTGAATAAGGATCGGTACGAGCACGGAAAAGAGCTTGCGGTAAAAAGCCCGGTCGCCGATCAGTCTGCGAAGATCCATAAAGCGCCTCGTAGGAAAAGATATCGCCGCTTATTGTATCGGCAGCATAAGAAAAAGTCAATCCGCTTCCGCACTTTTCCCCCCAAAGCATGGCATATGCGGCAATGGCCGCTCTTGCGGCAGAGCGGCCATTGTCAAGGATCCGGTTTAGTCAAAGGGAAACATGTCCCGGCTGACGTGCTCCATCAGATCGTCGCGGGTCTCATCCGGCCCGACGAGTGAGCGGTATAGCCCGAAACGGTGGCTGTCGAAGGGATGGCCGTAGCCGTATACGTAAAAGCCCTCCCAGTGCTGCTGGGTCACGTGCTGCCGATAGGCCTCCTGAGCGACCTGGAAGGGGCTTTTCCAACCGAGCTCAAGCGACCGCAGCTCATAGTTGATCCAGGTATTGTTCCGGACGGGACCGTAATAGTGCAGATAGATCTTTGGCGTGTCCCAAACGCCGTATTTTTCGGCGGAATCGGGGAACTGCTCCGGATCGGCCGCGGCCTCCACGGCCCGTTCGGCGGATAGAGCCGTGAGCATATGCGCTCCGTGTCCGTACTCGCCGTCCTCGGCGTGCGTCACGATGACGAGCGGCTTGAAGCGCCGGATCATCTCGACCTGATAGGCAAGGAAGGTGTCCTCACCGTAGTGGTTCACGGCCGCCCAGTAGGAGCGGCACTCATAGTCGTCCACCTCATTCGTCATCGGATAAAAGTGATCTCCGCAGACCCACAGGCCGTTGAGCGCCTCATGCGGGCGGAACCGATAGTTGGAGAAGGTCGTCATATAGTTGCTGGTCATATAGGCTACCTGCACGCGCAGACCGCGAACGACAGAATAGTATGGGATCAGCCCGCCGAAGAACAGCAGCTCATCGTCATAGTGCGTCGGGAAAACCAGAATGTCCGCGCCGTCCTCGATGGTCTGCCAGGTCTGGACAAAGCCGGGGAGATAGCCGTCGGTGAAGGCATAGACGTCGCGGATCATGACCTCGCAGTCGGGCAGGCAGATCTGCACGCTCTTCGAGGGCGTGTCGAGCCCGACATATTCGTGCAGATAGCCCTTCTCCCCGCAGAGCTGCTCGCCGCCGTCCGTGCGCAGCGTCCAGTCGTCGGGATAGCTGCCGAAGATGATATACAGCGAGGAGATATCCTTTTCGGCCGTGAGTGTGATCGTCGTGCCGGCGGGGAAGGTGTAGTCGGAATAGTAGTTGCCGTCGAAGAGATGCTTGGCGGCGGTCTCGTCTATGTCCGCCGTGAGCTCCAGCTGCTCGGCGGCGTACTGCGGCACAGGCGTGGGTACGGGCGTCGGCACGGGCGTGGGCAGAGGCGTCGGCGTGGGCAGCGGTTCGGAATAAGGCGTCGGAACCGGCGGAGCTTCAATTGTCTCAGGCTCGCGTTCGTCCAGCAGCAGAGCAAAGGCGGTCAGAAGCGCCAGAATCAGCAGGACGATCAGCAGAATGAGAAGCTTTCGTTTCATAGGACCAAAGTACCGCGGGTCTCAGCCCGCGCTTTCTGAAGGATCGGGCAGGGGGAACTGCTCGCGCGTGACGTTTTCCATCAGGTCGTTCCGCTCCGTGTCGGGGCCGACGAGCGAGCGGTACAATCCGAAAAGGTGGCTGTCATGGAGGTCGCCGTAGCCGTAGATCGTGAAGACCGCCCACTGATGCTGCGTGAGATGCATGCCGTAGGCCGCCTCGGCCGCCTGGAAGGGCGTCAGCCCGCCGAGCGCGTCGGAGGGTTCTTCATAGTTGAGCACCGTCATGGCGTCCGCGCTTCCGTATTCGTGGAGATAGGTCTTGGGCGTGTCCCAGACGCCGTATTTTTCGGCAGAGGCCGGAAACTGCGTCGGGTCGGCGGCCGCCTCGACGGCCCGCTCGACGGAGCGCGCCGTGAGGATGTGCGCTCCGTGGCCGTATTCGCCGTTTTCATCATGCGTCACGACGACGAGCGGCTTGAAGCGCCGGATCATCTCGGTCTGGAATTCGGCAAACTGATCCTTGCCGTAGCGGCGTTCGGCCTCCCAGATGTTCTCGCAGCTGCGGTCCGCGACAAAATTGGTTACGGGATAAACGCGGTCTCCCGCCGTCCACAGCCCATTGAGCGCTTCGTGCGGGCGAAAGCGGTAGCTCATGCGATAGGGGCTGCGGTTCGTCGGCTCATAGTTGCTGGTCATATACACGACCTGCACGCGCAGGCCGCGCACGGCGGCGTAGTAGGGGATCAAACCGCCCATGAAAAGCAGCTCGTCGTCCGCGTGCGCGGAAAAGATCAGGATATCGGCGAAATCGTCCGACGGCTCCCAGTCCTGCACGCCGGAAGGCGGATACCCGACGGAATAAGCCGCAATGTCGCCGATCACCACGTCATGATCCGGCAGAACGATCTCCACCGACTCGGAGGGGTGATCGAGACGGACGTATTCGTGGAGAAAAGCGTTTGTGCCGCAGGTCTGAGACAGGCCGCCTGCTCTGAGCGTCCACTCGCCGGGAAAGGTCCCGAAGAGGATATAGAGCGAGCCGATCTCCCGCTCGGCGCGGAGCGTAAGCGTGGTCCCGGCGGGGAAAAGCTCGTCGCTTTGATAGAGCCCGTCGGTGAGGCAGTCCGCGTTTCCGGCGTCGGACTCGATCGTGAAAGCGAGTGGCTCCGCCGCGGGCTCGGGCGTCGGCTCGGGGGTGGGTTCGGGCGTCGGCTCGGGAGCAGGTTCGACAGTCGGGGACGGTGCGGCCGTCTCGACGACGGGAGCCGGCGTCCCCTCCGCCGGCGCGCTGTGCGCGCAGGCGCCGAGCAGCAGAGCCAGACAGATCAGGAGTGGGATGGTTCGTTTCATTTTCTTACACATTCAAAGCAATGCCATTCTTCCTCGCAGCGATGACGGAGAATCGACAGGCCGTTCGCGCGTATCGCCGCGGCGACCTCTTCCTCGCGCCCGTCGATGATGCCCGAGGCGATAAAGACGCCGCCCGTGGCAAGAAAGGCGTCTGCATGGGCGGAGAGCGGGATGATCACGTCAGAGACGATGTTGGCCGTCACGATTTCATAGCCGCCGCCGAGCATGCGGCGCATCGAGCTGTCCGAAAGGATATCTCCGGCATAGACGGAGAAGCGATCCGCCCCGATTCCGTTGAGCGCGGCGTTGGACGCGGCTACGTCCGGGGCCTTGGGGTCGATGTCGCAGCCGGTGCAGCTATCGCAGCCGAGAAGCAGCGCTCCGATACCGAGAATACCGCTGCCGCAGCCGAGGTCGAGCACGCGCTTGCCCGGCGCGGCGTATTTCTCGAGCGCGGCGAGACACATCCGCGTCGTGGGATGACTGCCCGTTCCGAAGATCAGCCCGGGATCGAGCCTCAGCGGGATGCGGCCGTCCGCCGGCGCCTCCTCCCACTCGGGCACGACGACGATTTTCTCGCCGACTTCAATGGGCTTGTAGTATTCCCGCCAGTTGTTCTCCCAGTCGCTGTCCTCAACGAAGGAGAGCGACAGGGAAGGGTATCTCCCGCGGATCGCGGCGAGGATCTCCCGGCCGTCCTCGTCGTCTGCAAGATAAGTCTTGATCCGGCTCACGCCCGCAAAGCTGTCCTCCAGCTCGCGATCCACATAGTCCCAGTATTGGCGATTGTTTTTCAGAAACTCGCGGAAATCGGCTTCGTTCTCGATCACGAAGCCGCCCGCGCCGAGCGAGGCGAGCTCTTCGCAGCGCTCGTCAAGCATTTCGCCCGGGGTGTCGATACATACTTCGATCCAACGCATGGCTGTTTCCTATCGCTCCCATTTGTCGCAGAGATGATTGATCTGATCGGTGAATTTGCCCACGTCCTTGTTGGACATGCCCTCGCAGCCGCGGATGACGCCAAGCAGACGCTCGCCCGCCGCAAGAAGCTTTTCAAAGAGCATGCGTTTGCGCTGCGCCTGCGGCGACTCGGCTGCCTTCTTCGCAATGGGGACGCCCGCGGGCTGCGCGATAAAGGAGGCGGCCAGCAGATCGTAGACTGTGCCGCTGTACGGCGCGCAGGTCCTGCAGCCGAACTTTTCGGCGGCGAGGGCCGCAAAGGACTCGGCCGCGGCGTCTTCGCCGTGATTGACAAAGATCATCTCGGGCTTGTTTTCAAAGGCGGCGAGCCAGTCGAGCAGACCGTCGCGGTCGGCGTGACCGCTTTTTCCGGGCATGAAGAGAATCTCGGCATTCACCGCGATATCCTCGCCGAAGAGCTTGACCGTCTTCTTCCCGCCGTCGAGCAGGATGCGTCCGAGCGTGCCGACCGCCTGATAACCCACGAACAGGATCGTGCTCTCTTTGCGCCACAGATTGTGCTTGAGGTGATGACGGATGCGTCCGCCTTCGCACATGCCGGAGGAGGAGATGATCACTTTGGGGGTCTTGTCGTCGTTGATCTGCTTGGACTCGTCGCTCGATACCGAGAGCTGCAGCCCGGGGAACATCAGCGGGTTGACGCCGGCGTCAAGGAGCTTCTGCGTCGGCTCGTCGAAGCATTCGCGGCCGCACTGGAGGAAGATACTCGTCGCCTCAACGGCGAGCGGGCTGTCCACGTATACGGGAAAATCGCCGTGCCCCTTGACGAGATGGGCATTTTTGATCTCACGCATCAGATAGAGCATCTCCTGCGTTCGTCCGACCGCGAAGGAGGGGATCACGACATTGCCGGCGCGGTCGAGCGTGCGCTGGATGACGCCCGCCAGATATTTGGCGGAGTTGGAGGTGGTCTCATGCAGACGGTCGCCGTAGGTGGATTCCACAACGACATAATCGGCCTCGGCGATATGCTCCATGCGGCTGATGATGGGCATGTTTTTGTTGCCGAGGTCGCCGGAAAAGGCGATTTTCTTTGTCACGCCGTCCTCGGTCAGCCAGATCTCGATCGAAGCTGAGCCCAGCAGATGTCCCGCGCTGACGAAGCGCACGGCGATGTCTTCGCCGATGTGGATCAGCTCGTCGTTCCGGCAGGGTCGGAAGCAGTTGACGGTCCGCTGCACGTCCTCGAGGTCGAAAAGCGGCTCGACGGGCAGATCGTCGCCGGCGCGCTGCGCCTTGCGCTGCTGCCATCCGGCCTCCTGCATCTGAATGTTCGCGCTGTCGCGAAGCATAATGTCACAGAGGTTCGCCGTGGCCTCGGTCAGATAGATCCCGCCGCGGAAGCCCTGCTTGCACAGCAGCGGCAGTCGGCCGGAGTGGTCGATATGTGCGTGCGTCAGCAATACGAAATCCAGCGCCGCAGCTTCGACGGGAAGGTCCTGATTGACAAAAACATCCTTGCCCTGTTCCATGCCGAAGTCCACAAGGCCGCAGCGGCCGTTGACCTCCAGAAGCGTACAGCTGCCGGTGACCTCATGCGTCGCGCCGAGAAAGATGATCTTCATCGTCTGAGCCTCCGTTTTTCTGTTTTCTGATCGTGATTTTACCATATCGCGCCCGCGTTTTCAACGCGCATCGGTTTTTTTTCACGCCGCCCTTGCGGGATAAAAGCTTTTGTTATATAATTATGGCAGAAAACGACCGGGAAGAGGGGATACAATGAACGACTCCAAGTTCACCGCTCATTCGTTCATGCTTGTTTTCACGATCATCGCCGCAATCTTTTTTTTCTTTGCCGTAAATGTCGTTGGCATGGCGAGCCGATATACGGCGAACGATTTTTATCCCATCGAGGGGACCGACGATCTGGCGATCCGCTATTCCACCCAGAAGGTCAGCGGGATCTACCGCGGCGACAAGAACACGGGAACGCTCATGCTCAAGGGCCTGTACGGCTTTGACTGGGGCAGCGTGGCGGATGGGGACTGGCTGTATCTCAACGAATACAGCCGCAGCGAGATGGGCATGCTGTTCTGCCGCGTCGTTCGTGTTGATATGAACAGCTTTGAAAAAGAGGTCTTGCTGGACGACGCGATCCTGCGCGGACGCTGTGCCTCCGGCGAACTGGTCTGTCTCGACGACTGTCTGATGGCTTCGACCTTCCCCAAGACCAACTGCCTGTGCGCGCTCTACTCTATCGCCTCGCCCGGTCTGCGGCCGGAGACGGACAGCGCGAAGGTCCTTTTTCTCGATCCGCAGACGGCACAGGTGATCTACAGCGTCCAGGACGAATCTGCGCTGCTGGAGATTTTCGACGCGTTCTATTTGGAACACACGCTCGAGGAGGTGAGGGGATGAGCTTCGGCTTTGACCGCAAAAAGCTTAGCGGCGCAACGTTGTCCCTCTATTTTCTGGAGTTCTCCGCCGCCTTGCCGACGCTGTATGTTCTCGTCGCGGTGGGCTATCCCGGACTGCTCACCACAAAGGGGCTGTTTTCGTTCCTGTTCCGCCTGGGCGCCTCGCTCGTCCCGCGCGTCTGGCTGTGGGGGCTGGCCTGGCTCTACAAGCTTACGGCCAGGGAACTGCTGGTCTGCTTTGCGCTTCTGATTCCCGCGCTTCTGATCGCGGTCGCAGCGGACGGACAGCTGCGCGCCAAAAGGGAAACCGCGCGCCGCGCAAGGATAGTCTTTGCCGCGCTCCTGACGCTGGAGATCGTGCTGCATCTGCTTCCGCTGCGGCTCAACACGGCTTTCGGGACGAGCGCGAACGTGATCGCCGTCGTTGTGCTGGTTCTCTGTCTGGCGCTGACGCTGCTGGATCTGCGTGCCGGGAAAAACGGGGAATAACAGAAAAAACGCAAAAACCGGACGTGCAGAAGCACGTCCGGTTTTTGCCGTTTGGATGGCTCAGACCCGTGACCAAAGCAGCATTCCGTCCTCAAAAACGGGGCGGAGGAGGCCCGTATCGCGCAGCCACGCGAGATAGGAGCGCACCGTGCTGCCGACGAGCACATACTGCTCAAAGCTCATGACGAGAGAATAGTCGCGGAACAGCTGCTGCAGGATCGCCTCGAAGCAGCGCGGCTCTGCGCACAGATCCATGATCTTTCCCGCGATTTCGCGCACCTTGCCGATGTTGATCTGCGCCAGCGCCGCGATATTCTCCGTCGGCGCGGCATGAGACGGAACGAAGAGGCGCGCCTCCATGCCCTTGACCTTTTCGAGCGTGTCAAGATAGGCGGCGACGTCATAGATAAAACCGAGCTGATACTTTTCCAGCGTCTCCGCGCTGGAGAGACAGTCTGCGAGGAACACGACGTCATCCGGCGTGCGGAAGCCGACCATGTCGAAAAAATGGCCAGGGAGCGGGATGGCCTCAAAGCCCTCCGGCAGCGCCTCGGCGGTCAGCGGCTCGGCGTCGCTCTCCTGCGCCAGCAGAAACTTGTGCCGCAGGTCTCTGCAGGGGTAAGCGCCGTAGAGAAAAGCGGGCTCGAGAATCGGGTGGCGCGTGATCGCGCAGTCGATCCCCGGCGCGAAGATCCTGCAGCCCGTCTGCGCCTGCAGATAGCGGTTGCCGCCGATATGGTCGGCGTTGGCGTGCGTGTTGTAGATCGCGCGGAGCTTCCAGCCCTTCTGATCCAGGATCTGCCGCAGCTTGCGCCCGGCGTCCTTATCGTTTCCGCTGTCGATAAGGCAGACCTCGCTGTCGCTCAGCCTGTACAGGCCGATCTTGGCGGGACTTTGGATGTAAAAGCTGCGGTCGGTCAGTTGGACGAGTTCAAACATGGGAAAGGCTCCTTTCAGATGTTCTTCTTTCTCGAGCGGCGAACAGCCTTCGCCGCCGCAAACAGGGCGTAGCCGAGCGCGGCGCCCAGTGTGTTCATGAGCAGATCGTCGATATCGCTCGCGCGTACGGAAAAGGGCAGCTGCAGCAGCTCGATGCAAAGCGAGATCCCCGCGCCCGCCGCAAGCGATCTCCAAAAGCCGTCCAGTCTTTTATACAGGGTCGGCAGGATGATCCCGCTGGGGATGAACATGACCACGTTCCCGACGGTGTTGAGCAGCAGATCCCGCCGAAAGGCGTAATCCCGCAGCCGCACGAAGGGGATAAGGTTGATGCGGAAGGGCCGCAGCGCCGCGGTGAAGAGGACGAGCGGCTGCACCCGCCCGTTCAGCCGCGCCATCGGGAAGAAGGCGATGCGAAGCAGAACGGCAAGATTGACGTACATCAGCAGCAGAATCGCCTCGCGCTTCCAGTCGATCCGTCTCCTCCGCAGCCAGAGCGCGGCGCGCACGGCGATCCAGACCAGGGCCAGCGCCGTCTCCGCAGCCCAAAAGGGGATGGAGATCATTTTATGTCAGAGCCTCCAGGTACTGCTCAAATTCCGGCGTCCACGACCAGTAACGAACGCCCCAGTTTTCAAAATTCCACTCGTCGGAATAGAGATTGCACTCGTAATCCACGTAATAAAGGAGCCCTTCGCACACGACGAAATTTGTCGGGAAATAGTCGATGTTCAGCCCGGCGGCCCTCGCCTGCTCCGCCATCGCGCGGACCTGCGGGAGGCAGTCGTCGACGCTGAGTCCACGGCGTACCAGCTCGAATACCGTCGGCCCGTCGATAAACTCCTTGACGATGCGCTCCGCCGCAAGGTCGACGTCCAGCATGCGCGGGATACGGATCCCTGCGCTTTGCAGGCGCGCGTAATCGCGCCGCTCGGACTCGATTTTGTCACCGAAGGCGTAGTAAACGCAGGGCTCGTGGTGGATCTGCTTGAGGACGACGCGCTGCCCGTCCTTTTCCGCAAGGTAGGAGTAACCGCCCTTGCCGTGCCCCAGCAGGGAGAGAAGACGGAGCTCCGCGCCGTTGACCGTGACTGTCCGATCCGTGCGCGTTTCCATTCAGCGCTTCGTTTTCGGCAGCTCGTCCGCTATCGCGCCGACGATGCGCGTCAGCAGTGCGCGCTCGTCCACGGGCGCGACGAGCTGCTCCGTTGCGCCCGGATAGGGGACGTCAAACTGCGGGACGAGCCCCTCCGCGTCCAGAAGGCGCAGCGCGGCGGGCGTTTGCTTGATGAGAAAACGGTCGTCATAAACGCCGCCGATCACCCTGCCGCGGCAATAGAGCACGTATTCTCCCATCATGGCGCGGTACGACACGTCTTCAAGCTCGGAAAGCTGTTCGAGCACAAAATCCAGATATGCTTTTGTCGAGGCCATGCGTCTCACCTCCGATAAAAACGCCGACTGGCTTTCTGCTTCAGGGCGTGTTGTATTTGGAAAGGGTCTCCAGCAGCCATTGACCGGTGGGCGAATAATCCTCCCATTCGAAGCCGTTGTATTTCAGAACGGTGGAGCGGATGGCGGAGCAGGCCTCGGGCGCTTTGGAAAAGGACCAGAGACAATAGGAGATGTTTTCCTTCTCCAGCAGCTCGATCCAGAAATCGGCGCTTTCGAGATCCCGGGGATGACCGCCGTTGGAGGCTGTGACGCCGAACTCGCTGACAAAGATCGGCAGACCCTTTTGGCTGAGTTCTTCGGTCATGTCGCGAAACTCCCGGCCGTGCGTGGCGGCATAAAAGTGCAGAGTGTAGAGGATGTTCTCAAAGTCCAGAGGATCATCGGCCACATGGTACAGGTCTTTCGACCAGTCGGGATTGCCGACGATGATAACGGAGTCGGGATCCTTCTCACGAATGACGGGGATGATTTGCTCAGCGTATCGCTTGACCGCCGGCCAATCCACGCCGTTGGGCTCATTGCAGATCTCGTAGAGGACGTTGTTATAGTCGCAGAAGCGCTCCGCCGCCTCCGCAAAGAAGAGAGCGGCCTCGTCGAGATAGAGGTTCGGGTCGCCGTCGCTGAGGATATGCCAGTCGATCAGCACATACATATCGTGATCACGCGCCAGCTCGACGCCCTTGACGATATCCGCCTTGTGGCGGTCCTTGTCGCCGTTGGTGCAGTAGCCGATGGAGCCGACGCCGTAAGTGTACATCGCCAGACGGATCAGGTTTACACCGTCGTCGCGGGCCAGTTCCTCGAAAAGCTTTTCGTTGAGAAGATCCTCGGCGGTGATCAGACCGTTGGTGCTGACGCCGCGCAGCATGACAGGCTCTCCGCTCTCGGAGCATAGCTTGCCGCCGACGACGCACAGCTGCCCGCAGCAGGAGGGGCGCGACCGCCCGTCGCCGCAGACCGCGGGCGCGGCTTCGGCCGCTTCGACCGGGGCCGCTTCGACCGGGGCTGATTCGGCCTCCGGCGCGGGAGCGGATTCCGCTTTGTCGGAAGGCGCAGAGGTCTCCTGCGCCGCCGAGCCGGCGGCACAGCCCGAAAGCGCGGACACGAGCATCAGGGCCGCAAGCAGAACGGTCAGCTTTTTTTTCATATGTATTCCTCCCTCAAAGCGCGTCAAAACGGGCAGGTTTCTTATCTGTTCAGTATTCTATCGCATGCTGAGGAAAAAGAAAAGGTTTTTCCCGCAGCGTACAGAAAAAGGACGCCGATTCCGAACGGATCGGCGTCCTGCCTCAGACGCGAAAAGGCCTATCGCTTCCGCAGGATATCCAGCGTGTGGTGCGATGCGCCGATAAGATCCTGCCGCTCGCAGACGCTGAGATGATAATCCAGCCATCCGGCGAAGCTTTCCTCGTCCATCGCGTCGATGACCGGCCGCATATAGTTTGTCGCTCCGTCCGTGGCGACGAGCTTCACGCGCTCGACCGCAAAGGCTTCGTCAAGCTCGGCGATCTCCTCGGTCCGGATGAGCTCGAAGACTTCCTTCGGCTCGCTGATACAGTGCCAGTCAGGCGTCAGCATATGCTGCTCCCTCACCTCACGGAGGTGATCCAGCCCGAAGATATAGCTGATAACGGTCGCCTCGTTCATGCAGTAGGCGACCATGATGGTCCCACCTCTTTTCGTCACGCGCACCGCCTCTCCCAGCGCTCGGAGCTTCTCTTCCTTCGTATAGAGATGATACATCGGTCCGAGGACGAGCGTCAGATCAAAGCTTTCATCCGCAAAGCGGGACAGGTCGAGCGCGTTTCCCTGCAGCGCCTTAAGACGCTCCTGCCCCGTCAGCTTGCTCTTGAGAATGTTCAAATTGTGCTCGATCAGCTCTACGGCGACGACGCTGTAGCCTTCTTTTGAAAGCGCGACGCTGTAGCGTCCCGTCCCCGCGCCGACCTCGAGGATCGTCTTTCTCCTGTCGTCCGCGAGCGCCTCGTGGATATATTTCAGGGTGGTGACGTATTCGACGCGGCCGTGCTGCGAGAGCAGCCGCCCCTCTTCGTTGTAGCCGAGATAGTATTCCTCAAGGTAATTCATACCGTTCTCCCTCCGCTCCTCATTCGTCCCGTGTTTTCCGTCCGCGCAGCTCGCCGTACAGGGCTCCGCCGATGATGAGAACGGCGCCGAGCAGCTGAAGAGGCGTCAGGGCCTCATGCAGCAGCAGCGCGGAGAACAGGAGCGTCGACACCGGATCGACGTAGCTGATCAGCGCGACGGACTGCCCGGGCAGCTTCTGCAGCCCGGAAAAATACATCACATAGGCAAGACCGGTGTTGACAAGGCCGATTACGGCAATATAGGGCAGATCCGCCTTCGCCGGACGCGGAAACCCCGCCGTGAGCAGAACGTACAGCAGCACGACGACGAAGGCGGCGTCCAGCTCGATCGCCGCGGTCTGCATGCCTCCGGTCTGCACAATACGCTTGTTGAAACAGATCAGGGCGGCATAGAACAGCGCGGAGAGTATCGCCACGACGAGTCCGCTCGCGCTCAGCCCGCCGAAGGCGATGCTGCCGCTGATGCACACCAGACCGACGGCCACAAGGCAGAGAGCCGTGATCTTTGCTCTGCACAGCTTCTCGCCAAAGAGCAGGGGCGAGAGCAGCAGGATCAGCATCGGCCCGACATAGTAGATAAGCGTTGCGAGACTGACGTTCAGCATACGAAAGGCCTCGAACAGCGCCACCCAGTTGGCGCCGAGCGCGGCCCCGCCGAGCAGCAGAGGGACGAATTCGGCGCGAATGGCCGCGCGGTCGAAGCCGCCGCGGAGCAGGACGATCAGCGTCAGCGCCGCGCCGCCGAGCAGCGTGCGCAATAGCACGATCTGACTTGCGGATATGGAGATGTGCGCGACAAGGATCCCGTTCGTGCCGAAGATCAGCATCGACAGGGTATAGAGACCGTAGGACAGAAAATCCGAAAGCCTCCCGGATCGTTTGTGATTCGCTTCTCGCATGCCGCGACACGCCCTCCGTGTTTTTTCTCATGTTAACACAGCCCCCCGGACTGCGCAAGTACGGAATACCGAAATCACTTCCGATACGTTCGGCTTTCCATCCGGTGCTTCAGCCGAGACAGACAACAGCCGGATCTGCGCGATCTGGCTGCAGCCCGAAACAGAAGGAGTCGGCGACAAGTCAGCTTCGCACATAATTGAGAAGGCGCTTCATGGTTTTTCGGTTTATTCCGGTCAGGTTTTGGGCAGCTGATCGGCGGAGGTAATCAATTTATCGCCGAGCGCGTCGACCAGCGCGGAATCTTCCGGGACAGCATCTGATATCACATAGTCGATATCTTTGATATCGGCAAGCTGCCAGATTTGGGTCTTGCCGAATTTTGAAGAATCGCAGAGAAGGATCTTTTGATCGGCGCGTTTCATCATTTCCCGGTTGATTTCGACGACGCGCGGTTCAATGCTCCACACACACCCGTCTCTGCCGAGACCGCTGCAGGAGAAGAACATCTGGTTGGCGTGATAGTTCCGGACGGACTCGACCGCCGTGTGCCCGGTCAGAATATAACCCTCATAGACCTGACCTCCCAGAAGGTTTACGATGGCGGAGCTGCGGCTGCCGAGCATCTGGCTCATCTTCAGGCTGCTGGTGATCACGGTGATGTCCTTGCGTTTGGCAAGATACGGGACCAGCGGCAGGCAGCTCGTGCTGCTGTCAAAGAAGATGGTGGCAGAGTTTTTCAGCAGGCGGGACGCTACGGAAGCGATCCGCTCTTTTTTGCCCGCGTTTGCACGCAGGCGTACAAATGAGGGGATATCCTTCTCCGCCGTGCGCAGAACGGCGCCGCCCCAGACGCGCTCGATGAGGCCGCCTTTCTCCATCGCCTCCAGATCACGACGGATTGTGGCCTCGCTGACGTACAGCCGCTTTTGAAGATACTGAACGGTAGCGCTGCTGCGCTCCCGCAGGATGGCATAGATCTGATCGTAACGATCTTCTTTCAGCATGAAGAAAACCTCCTTTGCTTGATCGAATCTGATCAAATATTATCAAATCAGCAGAAATAATCAAGTGCTTTCGCAATACTGCCGACAGAAATTGCTTGATAACCGTTTTTCCTTTATTCTAATATCAACAGAACGGCCATTGCCGGCCGTCAATCGGATGAGACCACAAAAAGGGGGGACGCTTCAGACAAACTGGAATAACAGCGAAGAGAGGTGATAACACTGACAAAGCAAAAGAACGAGCAAATG
The DNA here is from genome assembly GCA_017403885.1 of Oscillospiraceae bacterium. GTDB lineage: Bacteria > Bacillota > Clostridia > Oscillospirales > Oscillospiraceae > Limivicinus. The sequence goes on along the minus strand of JAFRDM010000057.1, from coordinate 13,824 downwards.
GTCTTTGATTTGATGAACCCCGAGGAACTGATCCGACCAGAAGGGTTCTCCTGCAGCTGCGGAAGGCAACACAGGGCAGAGATCCGTTTCCTGCGGATCGCTCCGGGCGCACTCTCGGAAGTGACCAAAGCCCTGAGTGTGCTTGGCTGCAGCCGCCCCATGGTGGTGTGCGGACCGCACGGATACGAGGCCGCCGGGAAAACTGTATGCAGCCTTTTGGAGGCAGGCGGCATCGCTTATTCTCTGCACCGGCTCGACGAAGAGAACGGAGAGCGGATCAAACCGTCGGAACATGCGGCAGGGAGCCTGCTGCTTGGCTACGACCAGAAGTGCGACATGATCCTTGGGGTCGGGAGCGGCGTGATCAACGACCTTTGCAAAGTCCTCTGTACGGCGGCAAAGGTCCCCTGTATGATCGTGGCCACAGCACCCTCAATGGACGGCTACGCGTCTGACAGCGCTTCGGTGGAGATCGGCAGCATCAAGTATTCGCTTAAGGAAAAGATGCCGGAGGCGATCCTTTGCGATACACAGATCCTGGCAAAGGCCCCGCAAAAAATGATCCGGGCGGGGATGGGAGACATTCTTGCCAAATACACGTCGCTGATCGACTGGAAGATCTCCCACATCGTGACGGGAGAATGCTACTGCGATCTGGCGGCGGATCTTGTAAGGGACTCTCTGCGCAGGACGGTCGCAGTTGCGGACGGCGTCCGGGAAAGCAGAGAAGAAACGGTCCTTGCTATCACGGAAGGTCTGGTCCTGTCCGGGATCGGCATTACTTTTGCAGGATGCTCCCACCCGGCGTCGGGTTTGGAACACTATTTTTCTCACTGTTGGGAAATGATGCAGCTGGAGAAAGGGAAAGACTCGGAGCTGCACGGCATCCAGGTCAGTATCGGGATGCTGCTCACGCTGAAGATCATTGAGTATCTGAAAACCATCTGCCCGGTCATGGAACACGCGGAAGCCGCGGCCGGACGTTTCGATGAGGCAGTTTGGGAAAAGAATATCCGCAGAGTGTTCCCCAAAGCGGCCGACGGTATCCTGGAGATCGAGAAACAGACCCGCAAAAACGACAGGGCGGGCCGCCTTGAACGCGCGGCGATAGCGATTGCGCACTGGGACGAGATCCTGTCGCTGTTCCAGACGGAACTGCCGTCCTATGAAGAAACAAAGGCCCTGATGCGCAGGATTGGAATGCCTGTCACACCGCGGGAGATCGGTCTGACGAACAGAGAAGTAATCGACGCTTTCGTATGCTCCCGTGATATCCGGGATAAATATCTTCTCAGTTCCCTGATCTGGGATATCGGTTACATGGAGGAAACGACCGCAATGCTGAAGGATGTCCTATATGCAGAAACAAAAAGCGAATCATAAACGGAAACAGCCACATTAAGCAGTAAACAGTATTCACGAAAGAAAGGGAAAGATGATGGAAAAGAAGTTTAGTTTCAAAAGTCCGGACGGCTGCAAACGGATTTTGGCGCTGTGCCTGATCCTGATCCTTCTTGGTTCCGGCTTCGCGCGGCTGATCCATTGCGATTTCGGAAGGGTAAAGATCGAGCAGTTCAAGATCGATGCCAGAGGCGCGACAATCGACGGCGAGATGTTCTATCCCGCCGGGACCAATTCAGACGACAAGCTTCCCTGCATTGTATTCATGCCGGGTACAGCTTCGACTTTCAGCACGGTCCGCAACTTCTGCATCGAAAGCGCGCGCAGAGGCTATGTGGCTCTGGCGGTGAGCGGATACTCCATCGGACTGAGCGAACAGCCGATGAACGACGAGCTCGGCCCGGGTTCCTTTGGCCAGTATGATGTGCTGGAATATGCCCGTTCCATGACATTCATCGACCAGACCCGCATCGGTCTCGCCGGCCACTCCATGGGCGGCGGCAGTACTTCCATGCTGGTTGCCAAAGACTGCGGCTATTTCAGTTACAACGATCAGTTGATCAATCTTCTCTGCGATGAGTTTGGTCAGACCTTCACCAGGGAGGAGATCGATCAGAATGCCGGTGAGCTTGCCGCGGCAAGACTTACCGAAGATCAGCTCAAACTGTTCGATTACAGGGCTGCCGAGATCAAGGAGCATTACGACACAAGGGTGAAGTCCGCCATGATCCTCGGAGCTACATTTGAAGACACTCCGCTGGAGACCGTCAACGTGGGCGGATATGAAGTGCAGCGCAACGTGCAGTGCAACGTCTGCCAGCTGTTCGGCGAGTTCGACAGCGACTGTGTCTTTGGCCACACGAGCGATACGGTCAAGGAAGAGTTCTATACTTCTGACGACATCCAGCTCAGAAAGTGGTACAGCATCGACGACGTCAACTCCTCCAGCACAATCCTGGGCGATTTCAGAGACCTCACCATCGTGAACAGTCCCGCACTTGCGGAGGCGTTTGCGAACCGGTGCGCGCGTCTGACGGTCTCCAACCCGGAAAGCCACTCCAAGACGATTTTCTCACTGCGTTCCATGGCGGATTATATCGATTATTTCACACAGGCGCTTGACTACAACAACGGCAATTACAGCGAAGGCGCTGTACCGACCCCGGGATCAAAGCAGGTATGGAACATCGGCCGCGCAGGAAACTTCATCGCCATGCTGGCGGCGCTGTTCATGGTGCTCCCGCTGCTTCAGCTCCTGCTGGGGCTCAAGCTCTATCGGCCGGCTGCAGGCGCGGTGGCTATCCCCGAAAACAGATCGGTCGGCAAAGGCTACTACTGGATCTTCCTGGTATTGACCGCCGTCGCCACCTGGTTTGCCTGCAAGTATGCGCAGGGGCCTGCGGGCTTTATCCACAACAACTACTTTAAACTAACCTTCACGGCCGGCGCTACGATCATCTATATCGTCGCCATGGGCGTCCTCTCTCTGGCGCTGCTTGCAGTCAAGCTGATCGTTGACAAGATGAAAGACGGTAAACTTGATCTTGAGCCGCTCAATCTGAAGATGAGCTTCAAGGGCGCCGCGCTTTCATGGCTGCTGGCCTTTATCCTGATCGCGGTTCTTTACAACTCGCTGATGATCATCGATTACCTCTTCAAGGAAGACTACCGCCTTTGCATGCTTGACATCACATTCATGAAAGTGGAATACTGGTTCCTGGCGGCAAGGTATGCCATCGTCTTCGTCATCCCGTACTTCATCATGGGCGCATGCATCAACTACAAGCTGCGTACCGATATTCCGGAATGGGAAGAAGACCTGATCGCAGTGATCATGGGCTCTGTCGGTGTATGGGCGCTGTGCCTTGTGAACTACTTCATCTCCAAAAAGACCGGAGACGAATATCTCTTCAGCAGCTTCATTTCCACGTTCCAGTTCAACCTCTGGGTCCCCATCATCCTGTACATTCTTAGAAAAATGTACCGCATCACAAGAAATCTCTGGACAGGCGCAGTGTTCTGTTCCTGCCTTGTGGCATGGTCTCTCGCGTCTACCGTAGGTGCTCACAGTTCCTACATCGGCCAGAACTGGCTCAGCATTTTCTTCAACATCTGACGGCCTGCACGCGCTCAAATCCCGGTCCGGGACTGCCGAACACTCCGGCAGTCCCGGATCGCCGCACATATAAGAGGAGAACACCATGGATTTTCAAAGCACGGCACTCGGCATCGAATTCGGGACGACCCGCATCAAGGCCGTTCTGATCGACCGGAATCATCAGGTCCTGGCTGTCGGCAGCCACACATGGGAAAATGAGTTGACAGACGGCGTATGGACGTATTCCGAGAAAGCGATCCTCGACGGGCTGCAGGCCTGCTACGCCGATCTGAAACGGAACACGGAAACGCGTTACGGGCAAAAGCTGACCACGGTCGGCGCGATTGGAATATCTGCCATGATGCACGGGTATCTTCCCCTGGACGGTAACGGCAGGCCGCTGGCCGCTTTTCGCACCTGGCGAAACACTATGACTGCGCAGGCCTCCGAAATACTGACCGAGATCTTTCATTTCCATATCCCTCAGCGCTGGACCATCGCGCATCTGTATCAGGCGATCCTCAACAGAGAGGAACATGTGAAAGACATCGCGTATCTCACGACTCTTGCAGGATATATCCACTGGCGGCTGTCCGGTGAGAAAAAGGCAGGTCTGGGTGAAGCCTCGGGGATCGTCCCGCTCGATCAAAAGACCATGGACTATGATCAGAGCATGATCGACCGCTTCGAGGAGCTCATTTCCTGCAGACAATATCCCTGGAAACTTAGGGACATTCTCCCACAAACCGTTATGGCGGGCTGTCAGGCAGGCGCGCTTACGGAAGAGGGCGCCAAACTTCTTGACCCTTCCGGTACCCTTTGCCCAGGGATTCCGCTGGTACCCTGTGAAGGGGACGCGGATACCGGGATGGTGGCCACCGATTCCGTACGTCCGCGCACGGCCAACGTTTCTGCCGGAACATCCGCCTTCATCATGGTCGTTGCAGACCATCCGCTGGGAATCCACAAGGAAGTCGACATGCTCTGCACCCCCTGCGGGCAGCCGGTCGCAATGGTCCACAGCAGCAACTGCACTTCGGATCTGAATGCGTGGATGGACTTGTTCTCAGAGTTTGCTGACATGATCGGCGCGCCTCAAAGCAAGAAAGCCCTGTACCCGCTTCTGTTCGAAAAAGCGCTGGAAGGGCGGGCGGACGGTGGAGGTCTGCTGTCCTACAACTATTATTCGGGCGAAAGCGTGACCGGCTTGAATGAGGGGCGCCCTGTCTTCGCCCGCATGCCGGACGCGGACTTCACGCTGGCAAGCTTTATGCGCACGCATCTTTTTTCTGCCCTTTCGACGCTGAAGATCGGATATGACATCCTTTCCCGCAGCGAACAGGTTTCCATTGACAGAGTTTACTGCCACGGCGGTTTTTTCAAGACACCGGAAGTCGGGCAGAGAATCCTTTCTGCGGCGCTGGGCCAGCCGGTCTCTGTCATGGAAACGGCGGGCGAGGGCGGCCCTTACGGGATGGCGCTGCTCGCAGCCTATATGCTGTGGAAGGACGGGGATGAGAGCCTGCCCGACTATCTGGACAACAGAGTCTTCGCTTCCGTCCGCTCGACTACCCTCACGGCGGCGGAGGAAGAGATGGAGGGCTTTGCCGCTTTTCTGGAACGCTACAAAAAAGCCCTGCCGTTGGAAAAGTGCGCCGTGGAGGTGCTGCGAGATCCCGACTGATGCCCTGCCAAGCTTTGACGCCATGTGCTTCGCAAATGCGCGCAGATAAAGAAACAGGCCGCCCCGTATGGGGCGGCCTGTTTCCTGGTCCGAGTGAAGGGATTCGAACCCCCGGCCTCATGGTCCCAAACCACGCGCGCTACCAACTGCGCTACACCCGGAAACAGCCTGCGGCATACTGTGTACGCCGACAGAGCGGATGTATTATACAATACCGGCCGCACAAACGCAAGCGGGGAATGCGCGCAAGAGCGACGATTTACATTTATTTCAATTGACTATTGCGGAAAAGCATGGTATTTTAAGCGAGGAACTTTTTTCAGGCCGTTTTCATTTCCCCGACGGAAGTGAGACGGTTTTTTGTTTTCATATCGATCTGAGGAGTGAAGTAAAATGAAGTATGATGTTGTAGTGATCGGCGCGGGGCCGGGCGGCATCTTCACCGCCTATGAACTGGCAAAGGCCGAAAAAGGCCTCTCCATCGCGGTATTGGAGCTGGGCCGCCCGCTGGACAAGCGGAAATGCCCGATCGACGGCAAGACGGTCAAAAGCTGCGTGAAGTGCCCGGTGTGCAGCATCATGAGCGGCTTCGGCGGGGCAGGGGCCTTCTCCGACGGAAAATACAACATCACCAACCAGTTCGGCGGCACGCTCTTTGAGCATGTCGGCAAGCGCGAGGCCATCGAGCTGATGCGCTACGTGGACGGCATCAACCTCTCCCATGGCGGCGAGGGGACGAAGCTCTATTCCACGGCCAACAGCAAGCTGAAAAAGAAGTGTCTCGAAAACGGACTGCATCTGCTCGATGCGCAGGTACGCCACCTCGGCACGGACATCAACTACGTCGTACTGGAAAACCTGTACGCCGAACTCAGAGACAAGGTTGACTTCCGCTTCAATACGGCCGTGACGGCGGTGGAGAAGACCGGGGAGGGCTACGCCGTCCTCGCGGGGGAAGAGCGCTTCGAATGCCGCGACTGCGTGATCTCCGTGGGCCGCAGCGGCAGCAAGTGGATGGAGAGAGTCTGCCGTGATCTGAATATCCCCACGCACTCCAACCGCGTGGATATCGGCGTGCGCGTCGAGCTGCCGGCCGAGGTCTTTTCCGAGCTGACGGACGAGCTTTACGAGAGCAAGATCATCTACCGCACCGAAAAGTTCGAGGACATGGTGCGCACCTTCTGCATGAATCCGCACGGCGTGGTCGTCAACGAGAACACCAACGGCATCGTTACGGTGAACGGCCACAGCTACGAGGACAGGAAAAAGCACACGGAGAACACGAACTTCGCCCTGCTGGTGAACAAACACTTTTCCGAACCCTTCAAGGACTCGAACGGCTATGGCGAGAGCATCGCGCGGCTGTCGAACATGCTCGGCGGCGGCGTGATGGTGCAGCGCTTCGGCGATCTCGTGCGCGGCCGCAGAAGCACGCCGCAGCGCATCGCCGAGAGCTTTGTAACCCCTACGCTCGCGGCCACGCCCGGCGACCTCAGCCTTGTGATCCCCAAGCGCATCCTCGACGGCATCATAGAAATGATCTACGCCCTCGACAAGATCGCCCCCGGCACCGCCAACGACGACACGCTGCTCTACGGCGTCGAGGTGAAGTTCTACAACATGGAAGTCGATATCGACGAGAACCTTGAGACGATCCACAAGGGCCTCTACGTCATCGGCGACTGCTCGGGCGTGACGCACTCGCTCTCCCACGCTTCGGCCAGCGGCGTTTACGTCGCGAGAAGGATCCTGGCCGGGCGCTGAAAGCTTCCCTGAGCGGGCAGAAGCGGGAACGGTTTTCCTTGCTATGATGGGAAAATGATTGTATAATACTCAATAAAGCTTTTTCCCGGACACGGCAAAGATCATTCGGAGGATGCAGATGGCAAAGACCAGACGGCAAAACTACATGCATGGCGCGGCGATCCTGACCGTAGGCGTGATCATCATGAAGGTGCTGGGCTTCATTTACAAGGTGCCCCTCGGAAACATCCTGGGCGACGAGGGCTACTCGATGTTTATGGGCGCCTACAGCATTTACAACATCTTCTTCACGCTCGCGACGGCGGGCCTGCCCGTGGCGCTCTCGCGAATGGTGGCGGAGGCAGACGCCCACGGCCGTATCAGGCAGGAGGAAAAGACCTTCCGCGTCGCACTGGCGACCTTCGCCGTGATCGGCGTGCTGTTCTCCTGCGTGCTCTTTGCCTTCCCGGAATGGCTGGCGGCCAACTATCTGGAAAACCCGGACGCGGCGATGAGCATCCGGGCGATGGCTCCGGCGATCCTGCTCGTCTGCCTGGTGTCGGCCTATCGCGGCTACTGCCAGGGCAACGGCAACATGATCCCCACCACCGTCGACGAGGTGCTGGAGGTGCTCTTCAAGGTCATCTCCGGACTTATCCTGGCCGCGCTGCTGCTGCGCTCCGGGAAGGGCCTGCCCGTCGGCTCGGCCGGCGCGATCCTGGGCGTGTCGATCGGCTCGGTCGTCTCGCTCGGCTATATGATCGTGTACAAGCGCCGCCATTACAGCGCGCTTGCCGCGCCCTTCACGGCGGGCGTTATCGCGCGCGATATGAAGGAAGGCGAGACGGAAAAGACCGATTCCGCCGGCAAGATCGTAAAAGATCTGCTGACGATCGGCGTGCCGATCGCGCTTGGCGCGTGCATCATGGCGATCCTCAACTCCGTGGACTCGAAGCTGTGCATGAACCGTCTGCAGTCGGCGGCGCATTTTTCGTATTTCGAGGCGAAGGTTCTCTACGGCGTCTACGGCAAGGCGCAGACCTTCTTCAATCTGCCGGCGGCCTTTATCACCCCGCTGACGATTTCCATCGTTCCGGCGATCTCCGCGGCCTTTGCCAGAGGCGACAAGGAAGGCGCTGCCAAGATCTCCGAGGACTCGATGCGGATCGCCGCCGTGATCGCGATGCCGATGGGCGTTGGCCTGTCGGTGATGAGCGAGCCGATCATGAGGGGCTTTTACCCCGGCAGCCATCTGGCAGGCCCTGTCCTACTCGCCATCATGGGCGCGGCGGCCTTCTTTGTGTGCATGCTGCTGATGGAGAACGCTGTGCTGCAGTCCTCCGGCAAGGAGAAGTATACGATGATCACAATGATCGTCGGCGGCCTTGTCAAGATCGCGGTCAACTGGATCCTGGTGGCACGCCGCCCGATCAACATTTACGGCGCGCCGATCGGCACGCTCGTGAGCTATGTGGCCATGTGCGCGATGAACTTCGTATTCATGACCGCCACGCTCGAGCGCACGCCGCGTCTCGGCCGCATCCTGTTCAAGAGCGCGTTCTGCAGCACGGTCATGGGCTTTGCGGCCTGGGCGATTTATTCCCTCGCACCGCGCGTGATCCCCGTGCCGGGACGGCTGGGGATGCTGCTGTGCATGTTCCTGGCGATGGCCGCGGCGGTCGCGATCTATCTGGTATGCGTCGTGGCGACGAGCGCCGTGACCAGAGAGGATTTGGAATTAATTCCCGGCGGATCGAAGATCGCGACGTTTTTGCGCATGAAATAAAGAAAAAACAACCAGTTTTTTAAGGGAAAATTGCAAATACTACTTGATATAAAGCCAAATATATGATAGCATATCGGCTGTGCTGAAGGATTTCGGCAGACAAAAGAACGGCCGCAGTCAATTCTTTTCGCGTCCGTTCACTATACAGGAGGAATAAACATGAATAAAGCAGAACTCGCAGCCGCTGTTGCGGAGAAGATCGGCGCTTCCAAGAAGGTCAGCGAACAGGCGGTCAACGCCGTTTTTGAGGCCATCACCGAGTCTCTCGTCAAGGGCGACAAGGTCCAGCTCGTCGGCTTCGGCTCCTTCGAGATCAAGGAGCGCGCCGCCCGCGTCGGCCGCAACCCCAGAACCAAGGAAGAGATCGCGATCCCCGCGTCCCGCGTCGCCGCCTTCAAGGTCGGCAAGGCGCTTAAGGATGCCGTTGCGAAGTAAGGTTTGACTTTTACTATAAAGACAGCCGCCTGAAAGCGGCTGTCTTTATTCATACGGAGAAGATCATGAGACTGGACAAATTCTTGAAGGTATCGCGCATCATCAAACGCCGCAGCGTGGCCAACGAGGCCTGCGACGGCGCGCGCATCAGCGCAAACGGCCGCCCGGTCAAGGCGAGCTATCAGGTGAAGGAGGGCGACGTGCTGGAGATCGCCTTCGGAAACCGCACGCTGCGTGTGGAGGTCACCGACGTGCGCGAGACGGCCGGAAAGGCCGACGCGAGCGCCATGTACAGGGAGCTCCCGTGACAGAAAAAGCCGCAGAGCAAACGCCCTGCGGCTTTTATTGTATTCACGGTCAGATGAAGCAGGCTTTGACGCGCTCATCCGCGCCCTCGGCCTCGCCGGAGACGCTGATGATGAACTCGATGCCCTCTTTGGCGGAGAAGGCCTTCAGCCAGTCGACAAAATCGCCGAGCGCGGCGGGGGATTTGTCGTCGACCATCTTGAGGAAGTTGTCGATGAAGAAATGGGTGATATCATAATTGCCGGCATGGACGCCGCAGATCATTCCTTTGAGGAAATCGTAGCTGCCGATGGGATACGAGCCCGCGTCGACCAGACGCGCCTGATATGGGATGTCGTAGGTGAGTTTCTTGTCCTTTTCAAAGACGACCACGTCGCCGTTCGCCGTATCGACTGCTTCCCTGACCAGTTCGACCAGCTTCTTGGTCTTGCCGGATCCCTTCAGACCCATGATGATCTTAACCAAGATGACCACGCTCCTTTTTCAAATTTGATGGGGAAACGCTGCGCCCTTTTCTTATGTATAGCTTATCATTTTTCCGCTTCCCGCGCAAGAGAGCAAAGCATACAAAAACGTAAACAATAGGTTAAATCTTTCTCTTTGCGCTTTGCCGTTGACCTGCCGCCGCCCTGTGCGGTATGATAAAGAAAAACCGGAGAGGGGAACGGAAGATGAAATGGCTGATCGCATCGGATATACACGGCTCGGCGTATTACTGCCGCAAGCTCGTCGAATGCTTTGAGCGGGAGGGCGCGGAGCGGCTGCTTCTGCTGGGCGACGTGCTTTACCACGGCCCGCGCAACGATTTGCCGCGCGAGTACGCGCCGCGGGAGGTCGCCGCGCAGCTCAACGCGATGGCAGAGCGCACGCTCGGCGTGCGTGGAAACTGCGACGCGGAGATCGACCAGGCGGTGCTGTCCTTTCCGATCATGGCGGACTACGCCCTGCTCTGCGAGGGCGGACGGACGGTGTTCGCCACACACGGGCATCTTTTCAACCTCGACTGCCTGCCGCCGCTGCGGGCGGGAGAGATCCTGCTGATGGGGCATACGCATGTTCCGCTCTGCGCGGAAAGAGGCGGCATCGTCTGTCTCAACCCCGGCTCCGCCGCGATCCCCAAGGAGGGATCGCCCCACAGCTGCATGACGCTCGAGGACGGTCTTTTCCGATGGATCGATCTCGACAGGGGCGAGGAATACAGGCGCTTTTAAGCGCCGCGCTTACTCATCCCGCGTCTGCCTGCCGCGGGGGAACAAGACGGCGAAACCACCGGTCGGCATAAGCGGTATACAGCCCGCGCAGAGCCGGAAGCGCTGTGAGCGCATAGCAGAGCTCGCTGAGCAGGATGCCGCCGAACACGTCGAGCAGCACGTGCTGGCGGATGGCCAGCGTGGAAAAACAGACCGCGGCGGCCATCACCAGCGCCGAGATGCGCCACGGCAGAGAGACGTCCCGGTTTCCCCGCACGCCCAGCCAGCAGAGCCAGGCAATCATGCAGTGCAGCGAGGGGAAGAGATTGTCCGCGTCGTCGATCCAGTACATAAAACGCAGACAGTCGTCCCAAAAGCCCGTCCCGGTCAACTCGGGGCGGGTCATTTTTGTGGGAAGAAAGATATAGAAAAGAAAAATGACCGCTTTTGCAAGCAGATTGGCGCAGAAAAAGCGGTCTGCCTTTTCCCGCGGAAGATACGCGACAAGACGGTACAGCAAAAACCAGAAGATGAAGCAGCCCAGATAGACGCTGATCATCCAGGGCAGAAAAGGCACGAGAGAGTCGATCGGCAGCGCCATGCTGTAATGGACGCGGCCCTTCACCAGCAGCCGCGCGCCCTGAAACGGGATCTGGTTGGTCAGCAGCGTCGTGAAGAAGGAGAGCCAGAAATAATATTCGGTTTCGTTTTTTGTTTTCAGTTCGTTTTTCATAAGCAAATACGTTCCTCGGTTCGCGGCGTTCCCGACGGGAGCGGGATCGCCGCGCCGCAGAAATCGAGCCTGGAATCCATCTGATGCATCGAATGACGTAAGATCGCCGGAACCCCATGCGATCTGTATTCTGATCTTATCACAATTCCCCGCGGAATACAAAGCTTTTCGGAAAAACAGGCGTCCTGATCCGGGACGGAGCTGAGCGCAGAACGCCTCTCGCCGCGGCTTTTTTCCCTTTGTATCTCGTCCGGCCGCGTTTTTCTTACAAAAAAATACGCGCTGACATAAAAAACCTCTTTACAAACACAGAAAGGTTGATTATAATACTGCCCGTTATAAAAAGGAGCAAGGATCAAAGATGGACAGAACCTTTCCTGAGACGCTTTCCGTTTTGCGCCGCGAGCGCAATATTTCCCAGCGCACCGCAGCGGCCGCGCTGAACATCAGCCAGGCTCTGCTGAGCCACTATGAAAACGGCGCCCGCGAGCCGGGGCTGGATTTCGTGCGCCGCGCCTGCGACTATTACGGCGTGACGGCAGACTATCTGCTCTGCCGCAGCGACAACCCCGACAGCACCGCTTCCGCCGCGGCGGCGGCGCGGGCCTTTCTGGCCAATCTGCGCGCGCTGACCGACAAGGCCGAGCTGGCGCTGGAGGCACTGGAGGAAGACAAGGCATGACCGACCGGGATCATATCCGCAATTTTTCGATCATCGCGCACATCGACCATGGCAAATCCACGCTTTCCGACCGTCTGATCGAAAAGTGCAACGCCGTGGAAATGCGCGTGATGGAGGATCAGCTCCTCGACAACATGGACCTTGAGCGAGAGCGCGGCATCACGATCAAGGCGCGCGCCGTGGGTCTGACCTACCGCGCTGCCGACGGCGAGGACTATACGCTCAATCTCATCGACACGCCGGGTCACGTTGACTTCAACTATGAGGTCAGCCGTTCTCTTGCTGCCTGCGAGGGCGCGGTGCTGATCGAGGACGCCTCTCAGGGCGTCGAGGCGCAGACGCTCTCGAACACCTATCTGGCGCTTGACAACGATCTGGAGATCCTGCCGGTGATCAACAAGATCGACCTGCCCGCCGCTGACCCGCAGCGGGCCAAGGACGAGATCGAAGAGATCATCGGCATCCCCGCGCAGGACGCGCCGGAGATCAGCGCCAAGCTGGGGCTGAACATCGACGCGGTGCTTGACGACATCGTGAAGAATATCCCCGTCCCGAAGGGGGACGCGGAAAAGCCTCTCAAGGCCCTGATCTTCGACAGCCAGTATGACAACTACCGCGGCGTCATCGTGCTCGTGCGCGTGTTCGACGGCGTGATCCGCAAGGACGCCGAGGTGCTGCTGATGTCCACCGGGGCGCGCTACAGGATCGTCGAGGTCGGACATCTGCGCCCGATCGGGCTCGACCCCTGCGATGAGCTCGGCGCGGGAGACGTGGGATATTTCACCGCGAGCATAAAAAATGTGGGAGACACGCAGGTGGGCGACACCGTGACCGACGCCGAGGCGCCGGCTGCCGAGGCACTGCCGGGCTACCGCCCCGCGCGGCCGATGGTCTTCTGCGGCATCTACACCGAGGACGGCTCGAAATACCCCGACCTGCGCGACGCGCTCGAAAAGCTCAAGCTCAACGACGCCTCGCTCTCCTTTGAGCCGGAGAGCTCCGTGGCGCTGGGCTTCGGCTTCCGCTGCGGTTTCCTGGGCATGCTGCATATGGAGATCATCCAGGAGCGTCTCGAGCGTGAGTTCAACCTTGAGCTCGTCACGACCCTGCCTTCCGTCATTTATAAGGTCACAAAGACCGACGGCAGCGTCGTCATGGTCGACAATCCGCACAACTACCCCGACCCGGCTTCCATCGCCGCGGCGGAGGAACCCTATGTCAAGGTCTCGATCATCACGCCCGAGGAGTTCGTCGGCAACATCATGCCCCTGTGCCAGGACCGGCGCGGCGAGTACAAGAATATGCAGTATCTCGACAGCCGCCTCGTGGAAATGCACTACGAGATGCCGCTCAACGAGATTATTTACGACTTCTTCGACACGCTCAAGGCCCGCACGAAGGGCTACGCCTCGCTGGACTATGAGCTCTCGAGCTACTCCGAGAGCGAGCTTGTCAAGGTCGACATGCTGCTCAACGGCGAGAAGGTCGACGCGCTGAGCTTCATCGCCCACCGCGACAAGGCCTATCCGCGGGCGCGCAAGCTGTGCGAAAAGCTCAAGGACACTATCCCGCGTCAGCTCTTCGAGGTGCCGATTCAGGCCGCCCTCGGCGGTAAGATCATAGCGCGCGAGACCGTCAAGGCCATACTCTATCACACGACCGGAAGGCCGGGCATGTCCCTGCTGGAAAAGATCATCTTTGTGGCGGACTATATAGAACCGGGACGCTTCTCGGCCAAAAACCTTCCTGAAATCAGGAAAATGGCT
>JAFRDM010000056.1 GCA_017403885.1 Oscillospiraceae bacterium | reverse complement strand
GTCGTCTCCATGTTCGGGCGCGAGACGCCCGTCGATCTCGAGCTTGACCAGGTCGAGGTCATCAAAGAATAACAAGAAAGAGGTGCTTTCACTTGGCACAGAAAGTAGTTGGATACGTCAGATTCCAAGTCCCCGCCGGCAAAGCGACTCCGGCGCCCCCCGTCGGCCCGGCCCTCGGCCAGTACGGCGTTAACATCGGTCAGTTCACCAAGGATTTCAACGAGCGCACCAAGGGCGATATGGGCCTGATGATCCCCGTTGTCATCACCGTCTACTCCGACCGCAGCTTCACCTTCATCACCAAGACCCCTCCTGCAGCCCTTCTGATCAAGAAGGCCTGCGGCATTGAGACCGCCTCCGGCGTGCCCCAGAGAGACAAGGTCGCGACCATCAGCAAGGAAGATGTCCGCAAGATCGCCGAGCAGAAGATGCCCGACCTCAACTGCACCGACATCGAATCCGCGATGAGCATGATCGCCGGCACCTGCCGCTCCATGGGCGTCGTCGTCGGCGACTGAGCGGACAGGCTGTAAGGGCTGTCCCTCAAACGTGGGAGGATTTATCCATCCGACTTTACACCACATTTTTAGGAGGAAACAAAATTGTTTAGAGGAAAGAATTATAAAGAGAGCGCTAAGCTCGTAGATAAGCAGGCCCTGTACGATCCGCAGGAGGCGCTCGCCCTCGTTTGCAGCGCCAGCAAGGCCAAGTTTGACGAGACTGTCGAGCTGCATGTCAAGCTCGGCGTCGACGGCCGCCACGCCGACCAGCAGGTCCGCGGCGCCATCGTGCTGCCCAACGGCACCGGCAAGACCGTCCGCGTGCTGTGCTTCTGCCCGCCCGAGCAGGTCGACGAGGCCCTCGCGGCCGGCGCCGATTACGCCGGCGGCATGGATCTGGTCGAGAAGATCCAGAAGGAAAACTGGTTTGAGTTCGATACCGTGATCGCCAACCCCAAGATGATGGGCACCGTCGGCCGTCTCGGTAAGATCCTCGGCCCGAAGGGCCTGATGCCGTCCCCGAAGGCCGGCACGGTCACCCCGAACGTCGCCCAGGCCATCGGCGAGGCGAAAGCCGGTAAGGTCGAGTACCGTCTCGATAAGACCAACATCATCCACTGCCCCATCGGCAAGGTCAGCTTCGGCCCCGAAAAGCTGTACGAGAACTACGTCGCTCTCCTCGGCGCCATCATCAAGGCCAAGCCCGCCACCGCCAAGGGCCAGTATATCCGCTCCTGCGTCACGGCCTCCACGATGGGCCCCGGCGTGAAGATCAACGCCCAGAAGCAGCTGTAATCGTCTGCTTATAAGCGATCAAAAAGCTCTCTGTCTGCAAGGACAGGGAGCTTTTTTCGCTCCTGTCCGGCTTGTCATGGCTTCCTCAAAAAACGGCAGGCGAGGGAGCGCCGGGATGTGCCGGCGATTTATTAAGAAGCATTAAACTTTTTTATCCGCCGTGGACTTTTTCTTCCCGTCGCGCTATAATGGATTATGTTAAGTATTTCCTGTCGGAAAGGAGCCCAACCATGACTTCCGGAAAGATCAAAGCGGTGCTGATCATCATCGTTTTTCTTTTGATCGCAGCGGTCGTGGCCTCCTGGTTCGTCAGCCGTGACGAGCCCGAACCGGTCGCGAATATAGACACGCCCGTCGACAGCGCCCCCGTTGACGACCCTCCCGTCGTCACGACGCCGGAGCCGACGGCCGTGCTGATCACCCCGCAGACCACGCCGCCCCCCACGCCTGCGCCGACGCCCGTCCCGACGCCCCAGCCCACGCCCGTCCCGACGCCGCCGCCCACCCCCGTGCCCGTGTACGGCGAGACGCTCGGCAGCGGCAGCTTCAGCTCCTCCTACGGACTGGGCATCGACCTGTGCATCGACTGGAGCGTCGTCACCCTCAACGCCGACGAGGTGAGCGTGTCGATCCGGGTCTCCGTGCTCTCGGGCGCGCTGTACTCCCAGCCGATGCCGCTGGGCATCAACGTCGGCGGCCAGTATGTGACGATCACCGCCAACGCCGTGAGCTACGACAGCAACGCGCTGGCCTACAACACGCTCGGCTCGCAGACCTTCACGGTAAGCTGTCCCTCCGGGCAGACCACCTCGATCCCCGTCCAGGCCAGTTGGAATTTTGCCGGCAGCTACGGCGGCACCGAGATCCCCGTGCTTGAGTGCGGCGGCTACATCAGTGTGACGAGACAGTAAAATACCGCGGGCAGGCGACCTTCTCCGGCCCGTTTTTCAGGAGGTTCCGTTTATGACAGAGCTGTCCCGCGAGATCCTGCGAGACTGGCAGGTGCGCAAAACGAAGGCGCAGAAGCTTCGCTTTATCGAATTCATGCAGAGCCGCTTGCCCGGACTGCAGGTCGAAGAGGGCGGCAGCCCCCGCTGCCGCAATCTGGTGCTGGGCGACCCGGAGAGCGCCGACGTGGTTTTCACCGCGCATTACGACACCTGCGCCCGTCTGCCTTTTCCCAATTTCATCACGCCGAAAAACCTGCTGATCTACCTTGCCTATCAGCTCCTGATCCTGCTGCCCTTCTTCGCGCTGGCGGGGCTGTTGGCCTGGGGGCTGATCCGGCTGGGCGCCTTTCCGCCGCTCGCGGTCATGCTCAGTTGGTTCGCGTTCTTCGGCCTGATCCTCTACGTCTTCCTTTTCGGCCCGGCCAACCCGCACACCGTCAACGACAACACTTCCGGCGTCGTGACGCTCTGCGAGCTGATCGGCGCGCTGAGCGAGGAGCAGCGGGCGCGCTGCGCCTTCGTCTTTTTCGACCATGAGGAGACGGGGCTGTTCGGCTCGGCGGTCTTCGCCCGCAGGCACAAAAAAGCCATGAAAGACCGCCTTGTCATCAACTTCGACTGCGTCAGCGACGGCGACCACCTTCTTCTCGTCCAGAACAGAAAAGCGAAAAAGCGCGCGGGCGCGGCGCTCGGAGAGGCCTTTGCCTCCGCTGGGGACAAGCAGCTCCACCTCGAGGGCCCGCTCGGAGCCTTTTACCCCTCGGATCAGGTCAATTTCCCCTGTGCCGTGGGCGTGGCGGCGATGAACAGGGCCCCGGTCATCGGGCTCTATATGGCGCGCATCCACACGGCGCGGGACACGGTCTGCGACGAGCGGAACTTCGCCTTTCTCGTTGAGGGCGTGCGGCGCTTCCTGCGTCTGTACGGACACGAGAGTTGAATAACGATTGACGGATCGGCAGGCTCGATGGTATCATGAGCCTGCCGACTTTTTTGTGTTGCGGAGATGAGAGACATGCGTACGCAGGAACAGGTAAACGAGATCGTACGGCTGCTGCTGGAGGAATACCCGGAGGCAAGCTGCACGCTCGACTACGGCAAGGACTACGAGCTGCTTTTTTCCGTGCGTCTCGCCGCGCAGTGCACCGACGAGCGCGTCAACCAGATCACACCCGCGCTTTTCGCGCGCTTTCCGACGCTGGAATCCTTTGCCGAGGCCGACGTGGAGGAAGTGGAGCGCTACGTCCACTCCTGCGGTTTCTTTCGCGCCAAGGCGCGGGATATCGTCGCCTGCGCGCAGGCTCTGATGGAGAAGCACGGCGGCAAGGTCCCCGCGACGATGGAGGAGTTGACGGCGCTGCCCGGCGTGGGCCGCAAGACGGCCAATCTCATCCTCGGCGACGTGTTCCGCGCGCCCGGCTCGGTGGTCGTGGACACGCACTGCATCCGTCTCTCCAACCGCCTCGGTCTGGTGGACGGTCTGAAGGAGCCGGAGAAGATCGAGCGGGAGCTGCGGAAGATCCTGCCGCCCGAGCGCTCGAGCGATTTCTGTCACTGCATCGTGCTGCACGGCCGCGCGGTATGCGACGCGCGCAAGCCGCTGTGCGGGAACTGCTGCGTCAAACATTTATGCCAACAATATACGGAGGGACTCATATGACGAACCAACAAAAGCTCAAGAAACTGTTTGCCGTTCTGGATGAGATCGAAGCCTACGGCCGCTGTCTGGGAAAGGTCAATTTCGACATGGAGTGCTGCGCGCCGGAGGAGGGTCTGGACCAGGCCGGAGAGGACATGGCGATCCTCGGCAAGCGTCTGCACAAGCTGACCCACTCGAAGACCTTTGAAAAGCTGGTCGTTGAGCTACACGCGGACAGCGAGGGACTCACGCCGGTACAAAAGAAGTCGATCGAGCATCTCTACGATTACTACGCCAGATCCAAGAACATCTCCGCCAAGCTCAGCTACGAGATGGATCTGGCAAACAGCAAGGCCTACGGCGACTGGCTTCGCGCCAAGAAGGCCAACGATTTTTCCCTCTTCCGCGACTCGCTCGAAGCGCTGATCCGCTACACGCGCATCGCCGTTGAGCTGCGCGACGAGAAAAAGGCCACGGTCTATGACACCTGCCTCGACGACATCGAAAAGGGCGGCAGCATCGAGCAGCTCGACGCCTTCTTCGCCGCGCTCAAGGCGCGCATCGTGCCGCTGCTCAAGCGCGTCGTGGAGGAAGGGAAGCCCATCCGCGAGGATTTCATGTCCCGCCCGGTGCCGATCCCGCAGCAGGAGGCCATGTCGAAATACCTCCTCGAGCTCGAGGGCCTGCGGCAGAGCGCGCTCGTCCTGATGACGACCGAGCACCCCTTCACCGACAATTTCGGCCCGCATGACGTTCGCGTAACGACGCACTACCACGAGGACAGCTTCATCTCCAACGTCTTCACGACCCTGCATGAGGGCGGCCACGCTCTGTTCATGCAGAACGAGCCGAAGGAGATCCACGACGAGCACTGCGCCGACAATATGTCCAACGCCATGCACGAGACGATCTCCCGCTTCTATGAGAACCTGATCGGCCGCAGCGAGGCCTTTATCGCCTATGTCGCTCCCAAGATCCGTGAGCTCTCCGGAGGCATCTTCGACGACATCAGCGAGCGCGAGCTCTACGAGGCCGTCAACGTTGCGCGGCCGAGCCTGATCCGTACCGAGAGCGACGAGCTGAGCTACTGTCTGCACATCATGGTCCGCTATGAGCTGGAAAAGGCCTTTATCAACGGCGAGATCTCCGTGGACGAGATCCCGGCGCTGTGGAACGCCAAGTATAAGGAATACCTCGGCATCGACGTGCCGGACGACACGCAGGGCTGCCTGCAGGATGTGCACTGGTCCGGCATCTCCTACGGCTATTTCCCGTCCTATGCGCTCGGCAACGCCTACGGCGCGCAGATTCTTCACACGATGAAAAAGGACTTCGACGTGGACGCCGCCGTGCGCGCGGGCGATCTGGGCAAGATCCGCGACTGGCTGGTCGAACGGGTGTTCTCCATCGCCTCGCTCTCGACGCCCGACGAGTGGATCCGCGCGATCACCGGCGAAGGGCTGAACCCGGAGTACTATCTCGATTACCTCGAGGATAAGTTCACAACGCTCTACGAGCTGAAATAAGAAAGCGCAGGAAACGGGCCGGGAAGTTTTCCCGGCCCGTTTCTTTCCGATTATCGATCCTGCGCGGCGTCGTGCTCGATCCAGATCCGCATCGCGCGGATGGCCGTCTCAAGCCGCGTGAGCTTTTCGACGATCTCGCCGAAGGCCTCCCGTTCGCTCTCGCTGACCTGCGCGTCCGCCGCGATCGCGATCAGGCGGTCCTTTTCCCGTTCCGTTTCGCTGAGCGCGGCCAGAAGCTCCATGGCCGTGTGCGGCAGCTCGCGCAGCTTGGCTTCCGGCTCGTATTTCATTCCGATGGGGCATTCGTGCGTGCAGTAATAGTTGCTCAGCTCCGGAGCGCGGTAGCACTTCTCCATGCTCAGCACCTCGTCGGGATGCGGAGCGCTTCGCCCGCTCTCGATACGCTCGATGCGGTCCGGCGAGACGAAGACCATGCGCTCGCCCGCCGCCTCTCGGCTCAGCTGCGCGGCCTCCCGGCTGAGCTGATAGACGTTTTTGTTCTCCTTGACCGATTTTTTCCCCATTTTCCGCACGCTCCCGGCTTTGAACTCTTCCTTCCCGATCAAGCGGGAATCCGCCCGCTGCAGATCGGTGTCCCGTCTGATTTCAGTATACACCATTATTCCGCATTTTTGAAGAGAATACGCGCTTTTATTTCGCAGCGGCTGCCCTGGCGCGGCAAGGCGTCCTCCTTTATGATAGAAGCATACAGAAGAGCCGTCTTCACAGGGAAGACGGACGGAAGAGATAAGGAGGATACGATGCTTCTCTTCATTTTGGCTATCTTTGTTCTGCTCGGCGGACTGATCGGCTATCTGGCCAGCCGCCGCGGCTACGTCGCCGCGATCGCGCTCGCGGTCTCCGCCGCGCTCTGCGTGCTTTCGTGCGTGACCACCGTGCCCACGGGTCACACCGGCGTGGTGACGACCTTCGGCCGCGTGGAGAATTACACGCTCGACGCCGGCGTGCACATGGTCAAGCCCTGGCAGCAGGTCGTGAAGATGGACAACCGTGTCCAGAAGCAGACCGTGAAGCTGGCCTGCTTCAGTTCGGATATTCAGGAGGTCAACATGGCCTACACGATCAACTACCAGATCCGCAAGGCGGACGCTATGACGCTCTACAGCACCGTGGGCGTGGCATACTACGACACCGTCGTATCGCCCAACATCGCCGAGTCCGTCAAGGTGGCGACGGCGCGCTATACCGCCGAGGAGCTCGTCGGCATGCGTGACGAATTGGCCAACGCCATCGAGCTGATCCTTTCGGAAAAGCTGGAGCAGTACAACATCGAGGTGGTGTCCACCTCGATCGAGGACATGGACTTCACCGACGCCTTTACCGATGCGGTAGAGGCCAAGCAGGTCGCGCAGCAGAACAAGCTCAAGGCTCAGACCGAGGCTGAGCAGCGCGTGATCGAAGCCAATGCCGCCGCGGAGGTCAAAAAGGTGCAGGCCGACGCCGAGGCCTACGAGGTGCTGGCCCGCGCCGAAGCCGAGGCCGAGGCGAACCGCAAGATCTCGGAGTCGCTGACCCGCGATCTGATCGACTACAACTACGCCCAGAGTTGGGACGGAAAGCTGCCCGCGATCATGTCCGGGCAGGGCCAGGGCGGCGCCGTGATCGTCAACGCGGGCGATCTTATCGGCGGCGAAAACTGAAACCGCTTTTATGCGGCAGGGCGGGAGACCTTCTCCCGCCCTGTTTTTTCTCTTCTTTTTCCCTTCTTTCCCCGCGCGCGGCAAAAACGCCCGGATGCGTGTAAATAACCGTTGCCAAAAGAGGGGAATCTGAGTAAAATAGTATGTGAAAAACAACGCACGCGAGGAGGAGAGCCATGAGGAGCAAATACACCGTTCTGCTCAAGACCATTGCGGAGGAGCACGGCCTGAAGGTCCTGCACGCCGCGAAGGACTATGAGACGAAAAAGATCGTGACCTATGACGTGAACCGTCCGGCGATGCAGCTCGCCGGCTTTTACAACTACTTCGACCCGGCGCGCATCCAGATCATCGGCCGCGTCGAGAGCACCTATCTCGACACGCTCTCGGACGAGGATCGGCTTGCGGCCTTCGAGCGCTTCATGCAGTACGACATCGCTGCGCTCGTGATCTGCCATGGCATGCAGCCCTTCCCCGAATGCATGGAGATGGCCGAGAAGTACGACCGCACCGTCCTGATCACGCCCGAGGACACCAGTGAATTCCAGGCGGGCGTCATCTCCTCTCTGCGCAGCCACCTCGCCCCGCGCACGACCGTGCACGGCGTTCTCGTCGAGATCTACGGCGAGGGCGTACTGCTCACCGGCGACAGCGGCATCGGCAAGAGCGAGACCGCGCTCGAACTCATCAAGCGCGGCCACCGTCTGATCGCCGACGACGCCGTGGAAATCAAAAAGGTCGGGCGCGACATTCTTGTGGGCGACGCGCCGGAGATGATCCGCTATTACATGGAGCTGCGCGGCATCGGCGTGGTCAACGTGCGCCGCATCTACGGCATCGGCGCCGTCAAGCCCGAGAGCGGCATCGACCTCGTCGTGCACCTCGAGCCCTGGGAAGAGGGCAAGGCCTATGACCGGCTCGGCCTCACGAGCGAGAGCGAGACGATCCTGGGCGTGGAGATCCCGCGCGTGACGATCCCCGTGCGCCCCGGGCGCAATCTGGCCGTGATCCTCGAGCTCGCGGCGATGAACAACCGCCAGAAGAAGCTGGGCTACAACGCGGCGGAGGCTTTGGCCGCCTCGCACGACGCGGCCATCGACGGACTGCTGTAAGGAGAGAGTATGAGCGATATCGAACAAAAGGAGATCAACCGCGCTCCGCAGGGGGAAGACTCCGCCCGCTGCCGCGAGAACCTGGAAAAGGCGATCGCCGCAGTCAAGGAAGCCCTGCCGGGCATGACGCTGCTGGAACACGAGCCGATGAGCGCGCATTGCTCGTTCAAGATCGGCGGCCCCGTGCGCGCGCTCGCCGTCCCGGAGGATGTGATGAGCCTGGCCAGACTGTGCAGCCTCCTCAAAGACAACCACATTGCGCCGATGATGCTCGGCAACGGGACCAACATCCTCTTCCCTGACGAGGGGCTCGACCTGCTTTTCATCGTGAGCACCGAAAAACTGCAGAAGATGTTCCTTCTGCCGGACGGAGCGCTGTATGCCGAGGCCGGCGTGCCGCTGGCGCGGCTGGCCAGCTTTGCGCAGCAGAACTGCCTTGCGGGGCTGGAGTTCGCCTCCGGCATCCCCGGCACGGTCGGCGGCGGCACGATCATGAACGCCGGCGCCTACGGCGGCGAGCTCAAGGATGTGATCGAAAGCGTCGTGTGCCTCTATGTACCCGAGCAGCGGCTCTACGAGCTGTCCAACGAACAGTGCGCTTTCGCATACCGCAGCAGCCTGTTCAAGCGAATGGGCGGCTGTCTCATTCTCAGCGTCGTGTTCCGTCTGCCGGCCGGCGACGGCGACGCGATCGCCGCGAAGATGCGCGAGCTGAACGAGCGCCGCCGCGACAAACAGCCGCTCGATCTGCCCTCGGCCGGCAGCGCCTTCAAGCGGCCGGAGGGCTATTACGCCGCCGCGCTCATCGACGAGGTCGGTCTCAAGGGTTATACCGTCGGCGGCGCGCAGGTGTCGGAAAAGCACGCGGGCTTCGTCGTCAACCGCGGCGGGGCGACCTCGCACGACGTGTACGATCTGCTGATGCATGTGCGCGGCGCCGTGTATAAAGAAAAGGGCGTGCAGCTCGAGCCCGAGATCATCATCCTGCCGCCCGACTACAAGCTGGAGGACTTCGGTCCTGCCGTAAAGGGCAACGTCGTGACCTTTACCGGCGCTCCCGAAGAGGCGTCCGAAGAGACATAATACTCGCTCGAGGGATAGAGAGAATGGAATTTCTGATCATCACCGGCCTCTCCGGCGCGGGCAAAAGCCGCGCCGCGGACGTGCTGGAGGACCTGGATTACTACTGCGTGGACAATATGCCCGTCGCGCTGATCCCGCGCTTTGCGGAATTCTGCGCGGCGACCGGCGGGCGCTATGAGAAGGTGGCGCTCGTGACCGACGTGCGCGAGAAGGACGGCTTCGGCGAGCTGCTCTCGACGCTCGCGAAGCTGCGCGAGAGCGAGATCACCTGCCGCATCCTTTACATGGACGCCGATATCCCCGTGCTGATCCGCCGCTACAAGGAGTCGCGCCGCCCTCATCCGCTCGCCGCAAAGGGCGTCGGCGTGGAGGAGGCCGTGCGAAAAGAGATCGCGCTGCTCGCCCCGGTGCGGGAGCAGGCAGATTTCGTCGTCAACACCAGCCGCCTTACGCTCGGCCAGCTGCAGAGCAGGCTCTATTCCCTGCTCTGCGGCGAGGAGGGGAAGCGCGGCATCGACGTCACGGTGCTTTCCTTCGGCTACAAGCACGGCCTGCCCTCGGAGGCGGACCTTGTGTTCGACGCGCGCTTTCTGCCCAATCCCTTCTATGTGGACGAGCTGCGCCAGAAGAGCGGGCTCGACCTGCCGGTCAAGGAGTACGTTTTTTCCTTCCAGCAGACCCGCACTTTCATGGAGCAGCTGGAAGCCATGCTCGAATTTCTGATCCCGCTGTATATCGAGGAGGGGAAGCTCAGTCTGACCGTGGCGATCGGCTGCACGGGAGGGCGGCACCGCAGCGTGGCCATCGCCGCCGCGCTCAACGACCATTTTCTCGCCAAGGGGATCTCGTCCGTAAACGTCAACCGGGATATCAACAAGTAAGAAAAGGGAACGAGAATGTCTTTTTCATCCGACGCCAAAGCGGAGCTCTGCCGTGCGAAGGTGGACAAAAAGTGCTGCGCCGTCGCTGAGAGCTACGGCGTGCTGCTCTTCTGCAACACCTTCTCGCCGCGGGAGATCCGCATCATCACCGCCTCCGAAGCCTTTGCCGCGCGTCTGCCGCGGCTGTTTCGCCGTGCCTTTTCCGTCTCCTTTGACGTGCAGCCCGCCGAGGACGCGCGCGGAAAGCGCAGCTTCCTCATCCACGAAAAGGACAAGATCGACAAGATCTTCTCCGCCTTCGGCGCGGAGGCGGACGCGACGCTCACCCACCACGTCAATTTCGGCGTGATCGAGGAGGACTGCGACCGCATCTCCTTTCTGCGCGGGGCTTTTCTCGCGGGCGGCAGCGTGACCGACCCGGAAAAGCGCTATCATCTCGAGCTGGCCACGCCGCACCACGCCGTCAGCCGCGAGAGCTATTCCGTGCTGCTGGAGCTGGGCTTTACGGCGCGCGAGACGCAGCGTGGCGGCAACCATCTGCTGTACTTCAAGCAGGCAGACGTGATCGCCGACTTTTTCACGGCTCTCGGCGCGCCGACGACCGCAATGGGCGTGATGACAGCCAAGGTCGAAAAAGAGATGCGCAACACGATCACGCGTCAGATCAACTGCGACAGCGCGAATGCCGACAAGGTCGTCTCCGCCGCGCAGGAGCAGCTTGACGCGATCCGCCGCATCGCGAAGGAGATCGGGCTCGACGCGCTGTCCGAGCCGCTGCGCGACGCGGCTCTGCTGCGCATCACGAATCCGGCCGCAAGTCTTGCAGACCTTGCGCAGCTGTCCTATCCGAAGGTCACGAAAAGCTGCCTGAGCCACCGGCTCCGCAAGCTGACGGACATGGCGGCGACGTTGGGAGAGGAGTGAAAATATGGCCTTTGTCCACCTGCACGTTCACAGCGAATACTCCCTGCTCGACGGCGCCTGCCGCACCGACGCGCTGGCCGGGCGCATCAAGGAAATGGGGCAGTCGGCCGTCGCGCTGACCGATCACGGCGTGATGTACGGCGCCGTGGCCTTCTACAAAGCCTGCCGCGCCGCGGGCGTCAAGCCCATCATCGGCTGCGAGGTCTACGTCGCCCCGCGCGGCATGACGGACAAGGAGCACGGCCGCGACAACGAGTATTCCCACCTCATTTTGCTGTGCAAAAACGAGACGGGCTACCGCAATCTCTGCTATCTCGTCTCGATGGCCTTCACCGAGGGCTTTTACGTCAAGCCGCGTATCGATTGGCCTCTGCTGAAAGAACACGCCGAGGGCCTTGTCTGTCTCTCGGGCTGCCTTGCCGGCGAGATCCAGCAGAAGATCATCCGTGACGACTATGCGGGTGCGAAGGAGCGCGCGCTGTGGCTGCGCGAGGTCTTCGGCGAGGATTTTTATCTGGAAATCCAGGACCACGGTATCCGCGAGGAACGCCTGGCCGCCCACGGCTGCGACCGCATCCGCCGCGAGACGGGCATCCCGCTCGTGCTGACCAACGACGCGCACTATATCGAGCGCGGCGACGCCTATCATCAGGACGTGCTCATGTGCATCCAGACGGGACGGACCGTGGACGACCCCGTGCGCATGCGCTTCGAATCGCAGGAATTCTTCCTCAAAAGCGAGGAAGAGATGCGGGCGCTGTATCCCGAGTGGCAGGAGGCCGCCGACAACACGGCTCTGATCGCCGAAAAGTGCTGCTTCGACTTTGAGTTCGGCCACTACCATCTGCCGCGCTTCAAGCTGCCGGAGGGCGAGACGGACAGCGACGTCTACCTGAGAAAGCTCTGCGAAAAGGGCTTCGCCGAGCGCTACGGCGACCGCCCCGATGTTCACGGGCAGATGGAATACGAGCTCGGCGTCATTGAGAAGATGGGCTTCGTCGACTACTTTCTGATCGTGCAGGATTTCATCAACTATGCCAAGAGCCGGGATATCCCGGTCGGCCCCGGGCGCGGCAGCGCGGCAGGCAGCGTCGTGTCCTACTGCCTGCACATCACGGACGTCGATCCGATCAAATACTCGCTCTTCTTCGAGCGCTTTCTCAACCCGGAGCGTGTGTCCATGCCGGATATCGACGTGGACTTCTGCGTCAACCGCCGCGGCGAGGTCATCGACTACGTCACGCGCCTCTACGGCGCGGACCATGTCGCGCAGATCGTCACCTTCGGCACGATGGCGGCGCGCATGGCGATCCGCGACGTGGCCCGCGCGCTGGACATCTCCTATGCCGAAGCTGACGCCGCCGCCAAGCAGATCCCCGCGACGCCGGGCTTGAACATCACCATCGACGAGGCTTTACGGCTCTCCAAGCCGCTGAAGGAGCTCTACGACGGCGACGAAAAGATGAAAAAGCTCATCGACACGGCCCGCGCGCTCGAGGGCATGCCGCGCCACGCCTCCACGCACGCAGCGGGCGTGGTCATCACCGAAAAGCCGGTGTATGAATACGTTCCTCTCGCGAAGAACGATGAATCCGTGGTCTGCCAGTACCCGATGACGACGCTCGAGGAGCTTGGTCTTCTGAAGATGGACTTCCTCGGGCTGCGCAACCTCACGGTGCTCAAGGACGCGGAGGATATGGTGCGCCGCCATACGCAGGAATTTCGCATCGACCGCGTGCCCGACGACGACGCCGAGACCTTCCGCATGCTCTCCGAGGGCCATACCTCGGGCGTGTTCCAGCTGGAAAGCGCGGGCATGACGGGCGTGTGCACGGGACTTAAACCGCAGAGCATCGAGGACATCACCGCCGTCATCGCGCTCTACCGCCCCGGCCCGATGGATTCGATCCCCCGCTTTATCGAGTGCTCGGCGCATCCGGAGAAGATCCGCTACAAGCACGAGCTGCTGCGCCCGATCCTCGACGTGACCTACGGCTGCATCGTCTATCAGGAGCAGGTCATCGAGATCTTCCGCCGCCTCGCCGGCTTCTCACTGGGGCAGGCAGACCTGATCCGCCGCGCGATGTCGAAGAAGAAGCACGCCGTCATCGATGCCGAGCGCGTGGCCTTTGTCCGCGGCGACCCGAAGCGGAACATCCCCGGCGCGCTCGCGAACGGCGTGTCCGAGGCGGTCGCAAACTCGATCTACGACGAGATCCTTGATTTTGCCAGCTATGCCTTCAACAAGGCCCATGCCGTCAGCTACGCGATCGTTGCCTACCGCACGGCCTATATGAAGCGCCACCACCCGCGGGAGTACATGGCTGCGCTGCTCACCAGCGTGCTTGAAAACAGCGCGAAGGTGGCCGAGTATATCGCCGAGTGCCGCGAACTGGGCATACGTCTGCTTCCGCCGGACGTCAATGAATCCGAGGCGTATTTCACGGTCTCCGGCGGGAATATCCGCTTCGGCCTTGTCGCGATCAAGGGCATCGGCTGGGGCGTGATCAACGGTCTCACGGCCGAGCGGGAGCACGGCGGACCCTTCCGCAGCTTTGAGGAATTCTGCCGCCGTATGGCGGGAAAGGATCTCAACCGCCGCGCGATCGACAGCCTGATCCGCTCCGGCGCCTTCGACAGCATGGGCTACCGCCGCCGCGCGCTCGCTCAGATCGCCGGGGCGGTTATCGACAGCGTCAACCGCGCACAGAAGGAAAACATACTCGGCCAGTTCGATCTCTTCGGCGACGGGAGCGAACAGGAGGAGGCCGTTCAGATCCCGATCCCCGACGTGGAGGAATATACCGCGCGCGAAAAGATGGCCATGGAAAAGGAGGCCACCGGCCTTTATCTCTCCGGCCACCCGATGGATGAATACCGCGAAACCGTGCGGCGCATCGGCGCCGCGCCGATCGGAGCGCTGCTGGCCGACTTCGCGCCGGGCGGCGGCCGCCGCTACGCCGACGGACAGCTCGTCACGCTTGCGGGCGTGATCTCCTCGGCCCGTACGCGCACGACGAAAAACAACAGTCTTATGAGCTACGTCGTGCTCGAGGACGACACCGGCTCGATGGAGCTGATCGTGTTCCAGAAAACGCTCGACACCTGCGGCGCTTTCATCCGTGAGAACGAAACCGTGATCGCAAAGGGGCGTATCTCGGCGCGCGACGAAAAGGAACCTCAGCTCATGTGCGATTCGATCCGCCCGATCTCGGACGCGGTCGCCGGCGGGGCGTCGGAACGGGAGGCCGCCGGGCGGAAGCTCTTCGTCAAGCTGCCCTCGCGCGAGGATCCGCGGCTGCGCCACCTCGAGCTGGTGCTCAAGATGTTTCCCGGCAGCGAGCAGATGATCATCTGGTGCGAGAAAGAGAAAAAGCGCATCGGCGCCCGCTGTCAGTTCCACGAGGCGCTGCTCGACGAGCTGCGCGAGACCTTCGGGCCGGAAAACGTCGTGCTGAGATGATGGCCGCGCCATTCCGCCCCCATATCTTGTGGCTTTGCCACTCCCGAGCAACAAGACCTGTCATGCGGAAAAAAGCGGGAAATTTGCGAAAAAACTGCTTGCATTTGCCCCTCCTCTCTGCTATTATATAAAAGCTGTTTATCCGCCAAGAGGATAAAAACACACAAGCAAGGAGGTGCTTCAAAGATGGCAAAGTGCCAGTTCTGTGACAAGGGCGTGTCTTTCGGCATCAAGGTCAGCCACTCCCACAGACGCACCAACCGTACCTGGAAGCCGAACGTGAAGCGCGTCAAGGCCATCGTCGACGGGACGCCTCAGCATGTCTACGTCTGCACCCGCTGCCTCCGCAGCGGCAAGGTCACCCGCGCTGTGTAATTGAACATTACCCGAAACAAGCCTGTCTGCATCCAAGACGGGCTTTTTTCGGTACTATGGAGGAAAATACCATGGAACTGCTCGAACAACGCATCCTGTCCGACGGAAAAGTGCTGCCCGGCGGCATTTTGAGGGTGGACAACTTTCTCAACCACCAGATCGACACGGCGCTGCTGTACGAGATGGCCAAGGAGTTTTACCGTCTCTTCGGCGGCGAGGGCGTGAACAAGATCCTCACGATCGAGGCCAGCGGCATCGCGATCGCGGCCGTGACGGGCGTGGTCTTTGGCTGTCCGATGGTCTTCGCCAAGAAGAGCAAGACCAAAAACCTCTCCGACCGCGTCTGGGCTGCCGAGGTCGAGTCCTTCACACACGGCAACAAGAACACCGTGCTGGTATCCAGGGATTATCTCCATGCGGGCGACCGCGTGCTGATCATAGACGATTTTCTCGCCACCGGCGCGGCGCTGATCGGTCTGAAGTCCCTCTGCGAGCAGGCGGGCGCGGAGGTCGTCGGCGCCGGCATCGCGATCGAGAAGCGTTTTCAGGGCGGCGGAGACGCGCTGCGCGCGGCCGGTCTGCGGGTGGAATCCCTGGCCCGGATCGTCGAAATGACAGACGACGGCCTGCGCTTCGGTTGAGGTCGGACCACGGTTTTCCTGTTTTTCCCTATTATTCTGTAAACCATTCTCCCGCAAGGCTTTCGGGATTTTGGCGTGAGCAAGCGGATTTGTGCACTTCACACAAATCCGCTTTTCTTCATCTGTGCAAATCTGCGAAATAACACAGTTGACTTTTGTCGATTTAGCTGATATGTTGGTACTGTAAAAACCGAATACCGCTTTCGATATATAGCAAATGATATGGATTTGAAGTTTCTACCCGGACGCCGTAAATGACCGGACTATCGAAGACTGATCGAGGGCGCAGTGTTTTTCCTACTGCGTCTCTCTTTCGCTTTTCGCATTGTCTGTCGTCCCCCGGCAGGACAGTGCGATTTTGCTTTTATGGCAGGCGGTATGCGGAATAAAAAAAGGAGAGTACAAAATGAAAAAAGTCATCGCCATGTTCCTCGCGCTCGTGATGGTGTTCGCCCTCTGCGCCTGCGGCCAGACTGCGGCCCCCGCTCCCGCCGCCGAGGCTCCCGCCGCCGAGGCCCCCGCTGCCGAGGCCCCCGCCGCCGAGGCTCCCGCCGCCGAAGAGCCCGTCGCTCCCGCCGTCAAGGCCGGCTTCATCTTCCTGCACGACGAGAACTCCACCTACGACCTCAACTTCATCAACGCCGCCAAGGAAGCCTGCGAGGCTCTTGGTGTTGAGTATCTGCTCAAGACCGGCGTTCCCGAAGGCCAGGAGTGCTACGACACCGCCGCCGAGCTTGTTGACGAAGGCTGCAACTTCATCTTCGCCGACTCCTTCGGCCACGAGCCCTTCCTGATCCAGGCCGCCAAGGAATTCCCCGAGGTCCAGTTCTGCCATGCTACCGGCACGCAGGCCCATACCGTCGGCCTTGCCAACTATCACAACGCTTTCGCCTCCATCTATGAAGGCCGCTTCCTCGGCGGTGTCGCCGCCGGCCTGAAGCTCAACGAGATGATCGAGAGCGGCAAGATCACCGCCGAGCAGGCCAAGGTCGGCTACATCGGCGCGTTCCCCTATGCCGAAGTCGTTTCCGGCTTCACCTCTTTCTTCCTCGGCGTGCGCTACGTCTGCCCCAGCGCCACGATGGAAGTGACCTTCACCAACTCCTGGTATGACCCGACCCTTGAGAAGGAAGGCGCCACCAAGCTCATCAACAACGGCTGCGTCCTCCTCTCCGAGCACGCCGACTCCATGGGCGCTCCCACCGAGTGCCAGGCCAACGGCATCCCCTTCGTGTTCTACAACGGCTCCGCCGCCGACGCCTGCCCCGACACCTTCATCGTCGCCTCCCGCATCGACTGGGCTCCCTACATGAAGTTCGCCATGCAGTGCGTTGCCGAGGGCAAGGAGATCCCCGCTGACTGGACCGGCACCATCGCGACCGGCTCCGTCAAGATCACCGAGGTCAACGAGCAGGCCGCCGCTGCCGGCACTGCCGAGAAGCTCGCCGAGGTTCAGGCCGCCCTGGCCGACGGCAGCCTGAAGGTCTTCGATACCGCCACCTGGACCAAGGACGGCGCCACCCTGACCGAGTACCTGGCCGACGTTGACGACATGGGCGACTTCGTCCCCGAGACCAACGTCATCGCCGACGGCTACTTCCACGAGTCCGAGTACCGCTCCGC
>JAFRDM010000055.1 GCA_017403885.1 Oscillospiraceae bacterium | reverse complement strand
TGCAGTCCGGTCTTTTTGTTTGCTTTACTGAGCGATTTCTTCGTAAACAGAGACCATCTTGCGGTCCTTGCCCATGCGCTCGAACTTCACTTTGCCGTCGATGAGGGCGAACAGAGTGTCGTCCTTCCCCTTGCCCACGTTGTTGCCGGGGTGGATCTTGGTTCCGCGCTGTCTGACAAGGATATTGCCGGCCAGGACGAACTGTCCGTCGGCTCTCTTGGTTCCAAGGCGCTTGGACTCGCTGTCACGGCCGTTCTTGGTGGAACCCATACCTTTTTTGTGTGCCATTAGGTCTTTCCTCCTTTAGTCAAAATAGCTGCGGATGCTCAGGCGTTGATCGCTTCGATCTGGACCTTCGTATAGGGCTGTCTGTGGCCCTGGGTTCTGCGGTAGCCCTTTTTGGGCTTCATCTTGTAGACACGGATCTTGCTGCCCTTGCCGTTCTTCACGACATTGGCGCTGACGGACGCGCCCTCGATCACGGGCTTGCCGAAGACGGCGTTCTCGCCGTCGATCACGGCCAGGACCTGGTCGAACTTGACGCTGTCGCCGGCCGCCGCGTCGAGCTTCTCGATGAAAACGACGTCGCCTTCCGCGACACGGTACTGCTTACCGCCGGTCACGATGATAGCATGCTTCACGAATGAACTCCTCCCATCTTGCAGGACTCGCTCTTGAGGCGCGGGCAGGGCCCGGCTTTGACGGCCTCTTCAATGCGGCTTTGGTATAATAACACGTGCGCTCGGCAATGTCAACAAATTTTTCTCTTCTTTTCCGGCGTTTCAGCCAACGGCCTTGATGGTGTCGTCGACGAGCGTGATGCCGCCGTTCACGCCGCTCTCGCTGAGGAAAAGACGGTGCTGGACGTAGTCCGCATCCGTATAGCTGATCATCAGATCCGGCATACCGTTGGGAACGACCGCGCAGATCTGCAGGGCGCAGTCGCTCATATAGCTGGCGTACCAGTGACGGTCGGTCTCATAGAAGCGCTCGTCGCCCTGGGCCTGATCGACGTAATAAAAGCTGCTGATCGTCAGGTCGTAGATCGTGCCCTTGACCTTCAGGTACATTTCCTCGCCGTCGGACACGACCAGGCGGTCGATGCTTGCCACGGTGCCGTCCGTCACCTCGCCGACCCGCACGATCTCAAACGTGCCGGTCCCGTCGCGCTTCACGGGGAAAAAGCGCTCGTCCATCACGCCCGCGAGCGCGGAATAGGGCACCGTGAACATCGTCAGGCCCTCGTCCTCCGGCCTGAGTTCGCCGAAGGCAGGGAAGAAGACGATGCCCTCCGGGGAGAAATACCAGCTCCCCTCCCGCACGATCGCGGCCAGCGCGCCGTCGGCGTCGGAGCCGTTCTGCGAAAGCTGGGAATAAAACGCGCTGTCCTTGCGCGCAAGCGCGATCACGCTGTCAATGAGCTTCTGCTTAAAGCCTTCCGGGTCGGCGGAGAGAGAATCGAGCGAAAGCTTATCGCCTGTCTCCGCGTCGAAATTGATGCCGTAATAGCCGTAGCTGCCGCCCGTGCCGCCTGTGTACACGCTCGTCCAGAAGCGGAAGCTGACCACGCTGCCGTCGGCACGCGTGCCCTTGACCGTGCGCGCCGAAGTAAAAAGCGTGTTCAGGCTCGCGCCCGTGTCGTGGATGTAATTGTAGTTGTCCGTCGCGCTCTCCAGAAGGTGATTGCGCCCGCCCGCGTTCCCCGTTCCGGAGATATAGGCCTCCTCCAGCAGGTTCAGCTGCTCGTTGATCTTTTCTGCCGCGGCGGGTCTCTCGTCGATACGGACTTTCGGCGTCACGTAGGAAAACAGCAGGATGATGGAGCCGTCCGGCGCGCCATAGTCTTCCTGCGTTTTCTTCGTGTAGATGATCACGCGGTCGCCGAGCTCCGCGCCGGCGCTCGCTTCAGGCTGGGTGTTTTCCTCGCCCCCGCTCCCCTGCTCGGGTGAGGCCGTGTTCTCAGGCGCCGGTTCGTCGGGAGCGGCGGTCGCCTCCCGCGTCGGCAGCGGGGGTATTTCCGCGTTCCTGATCGTGTCGAGCCCCGCGCAGGAGCAGAGCGAAAAGACGACGCCAAGGCAAAGCATCACGCAAAGGATCTTTTTCATGTAATACCTCTTTTTCAAATCGTTTCCCGCGGGATCTCGCGGGCAATGGCGGAATTCGTGTAGCGTTTATCGGCGCTGACCTCGCGGACGACTTCGATCTCCGGCGGGAGGCGCAGCGGCTGCTCCTCGTCGCCGAGCTCAAGCTCCATCAGCGCACGGTCGTTCCAGAACGGGAAGACGTCGATCTCAAAGTCCTGGCCGTCGTAGCGATAAATATACCTCTTCTTATGGAGCACGCTGCGCGCCGGATCGGCGCGGGAGAGCAGCTCGCGGTAACGCTCCTCGCCGATCTCCTCTTCGATCTCGATGCGGCTGAGCGCGCTGAGGCCCTTTTTTACCGTGTGCGTGCACAACACGGTCCCCCCGGCGTATGTGCGGCGGCGGATGCGCTCGCGCGCGCCCTCCGGAGAGAGGATATAGACCTGCTCGATCCCGGAGGAAGGCAGTTTTGAAAGGAACGCCTGAGACGGCATCCGGATCAGGTATTTCCGTTCGATCTCCACATGTTCCATCGTCAGCCCCCGTTTTTTCAATGGTCCGGCAATTCAGTATATAGGAGAAAAGCCGCAAAATCAAGAACAATTGGAAAACAATCGCACCGCGTTTAAGAATAATTAAGTCCCTCGCGGCCATCCGTCCCGGGACAAAAAGGTGTTGACTTGACGGCGATTTCCAATATACTGATACATAGCGGACCAGAACGCGTTTCTTATGAATACATACTGTGAGGAGAGAGTTGTACAATGGCAGAATTGAGGCCCAAAATCGTCAAGCTCTGTAAGGTCATCGGCGGTATTTCCGGCATGGTTAACAAGATCGACGAGAACGCCCCGGAGTATTACAGCCTTGTCAACATCGTGACCGACGACGAAGCCGACGTTGCGATCGCGGCCGGCCTGCGCAAGGAGCGCACGGCCGAGTGGCTGGCCAGGAAGGTAGGCAAAAGCGTGGAGGAGACCGAGAAACTGGCGAAGCACCTCGCCTGGATCGGCGTATTCCGCTGCACCTACGATGAAAAAGACGGCGTAGACAAGTATTTCATGCAGATCTTCGCCCCCGGCATCATGGAGATGCTCGTCAACAACAAGGAACTGCTGGAGACGCATCCCGAGGTCGGCCGCGCGTTTGAGGAATACACCCGCAAGCGCATGGAGCTGATGTCCGCCATGATCCCGCAGGGCTACGGCCTGATGCGCGTCATCCCCGTCGAGAGCGCGATCAAGGACGATCCCACGGTGAACGACTACGACAAGCTGTCCTATTACCTGAACAAATACGACAAGTTCTCCGTCTCCCCCTGCTCCTGCCGCTCCGCCCGCACCTCGATCAACGACGGCTGCGGCCATCTGGCCGATGAAATGTGTATCCAGATGGGCAAGGGCGCAGAGCACTATATCCGCACCGGCCGCGCCCGTGAGATCACCCGCGAGGAAGCCTGGGAGATCATCAAGCGCGCCGAGGAAAACGGCCTGATGCACGACATACCCAACATTGAGGAGGCCGGCGAGAGCGCCGCGATCTGCAACTGCTGCTCCTGCGCCTGCTTCGGTCTGCGCGTGGGTCTCATGTTCGGCGCGCGCGACGTCATCCGTTCGAACTACGTCGCCGAGATCGACGAGGCCAAGTGCGTCGCCTGCGGCATGTGCGTTGAGACCTGCCCGGCCAACGCGCTCAAGCTCGGACAGAAGCTGCCCACCACCGAGGACATTTCCGCCCCGGAATACAAGAAGATGACCGACGTGATCTTCTCCAAGGACGTGTGGAACCCCGATTACCGCGAGAACTTTGAGGACACGATGCCGACAGGTACCGCGCCCTGCAAGGCTGCCTGCCCGGCGCATATCGCCGTACAGGGCTATCTCAAGCTCGCCGCCCAGGGCAAGTACACCGAGGCGCTCGAGCTCATCAAGCGCGAAAACCCCTTCCCCGCCGTCTGCGGCCGCATCTGCAACAAGCGCTGCGAGCA
This sequence comes from Oscillospiraceae bacterium, assembly GCA_017403885.1. Lineage (GTDB taxonomy): Bacteria > Bacillota > Clostridia > Oscillospirales > Oscillospiraceae > Limivicinus. The sequence goes on along the minus strand of JAFRDM010000055.1, from coordinate 15,636 downwards.
GGAATGCACCCGCGGCAGCGTGGACGAAGCCGTCGCCATTGACGAAGTCAAGCGCTTTATCGCCGACCACGATCTCGACGAGGCCACCCGCTACGTTCCGAAGATGCTCAACCAGACCGGCAAGCCTTTCACCGAAAAGATCGCGATCATCGGCGCGGGTCCCGCCGGCATGAGCTGCGCCTATTATCTCGCCAACAAGGGCTATCCCGTGACCGTGTTCGACCGCAATCCCGTTCCCGGCGGCATGCTGACGCTCGGCATCCCGAACTTCCGTCTGGAGAAGGACGTTCTCAACGCCGAAATCGACATCCTGCGCGAAATGGGCGTCGAGTTCCGCTGCGGCGTGGAGGTCGGCAAGGACGTCACGATCGCCGAGCTGCGCGAGCAGGGCTACAAGGGCTTCTATCTCGCCATCGGCGCGCAGAAGAGCGCCAGACTGAAGGTCCCGGGCGAAGAGCTCGAGGGCGTGCTCGGCGGCGTCGACTTCCTGCGCGAGGTCAATCTCGGCAACAAGGTCGAGATCGGAAAGCGCTGCGCCGTCGTCGGCGGCGGCAACGTCGCGATGGACGTGTGCCGCACGGCCGTCCGTCTCGGCGCGGAGAAAACCTATATCATCTACCGCCGCGGCGAGGAGGAAATGCCCGCAGACCGTGACGAGGTAAAAGAGGCCAGGGAAGAGGGCGTCGAATTCCGCTTCCTCTGCGCGCCGGTCGAGATCCTCGGCGAGAACGGCAGGGTCTGCGGCATGAAGGTCGAGCTGATGGAGCTCGGCGAGCCCGACGAGAAGGGGCGCAGAAAGCCCGTCGGCACCGGCAGATTCGAGACGATCGAGCTCGACAGCGTCATCGGCGCGGTAGGCCAGATCGTCGACTGGGGCAGCCTCGACGTCGGCGAGCTGAAGACCACCGCGAAGGGCACGGCCTTTGCCGACCCGCTCACGTATCAGACCAACCAGAGCGATATCTTCGTCGGCGGCGACTGCTATACCGGCCCGAAGTTTGCCATTGACGCCATTGCGGCCGGCAAGGAGGCCGCCATCTCCCTGCACCGCTTCGTCCATCCCGGCCAGACGCTCACGATGGGCCGCGACCGCAGGCACATCACCGCGCTCAACAAGGAAAAGGCCCGCATCGACGTCGGCAGCTTCGACCGCGACCATCGCCAGCTTCCCGGCTACAACGAGGCCAAGGCCAAAACCTTCTCCGACGCCCGCGTCACCTTCACCGAGGAGCAGGTCCGCAAGGAGACCGCGCGCTGCCTCGGTTGCGGCGCGACCAAGGTGGACGAATATATGTGCATCGGCTGCGGACTGTGCACCACCCGCTGCAAGTTTGACGCCATCAAGCTCAAAAAGGTCCGCGAATGGGAGGCCGGCTCGTTTGAAACCATGCCGATCAAGGTGGCCGAAGGGCTTGTCAAGCGCACCGGCGGCATCGTCCGCAAGGCGATCGGCGGGAAGAAGTAATGCACGAGCTCGGTATCTGCGACGCGCTGCTGAAAATGGTGGACAAGATCGCCAGGGAAGAGCAGCTTGACGGTATCAGCCGGATCACGGTCGAGGTCGGCACGCTTTCCGGCGTCGTCCCGAAGTATCTCGAGGACTGCTGGACCGCCGTGACGGACGGCACGCCGTATGCGAACAGCGAATTTGCCATAGACGTCGTCGAAGGGACGGCCAAGTGCTTCGACTGCGGGCAGGAATTTCTCGCCGGCATCAACGACAGGCTCGTCTGTCCCTTCTGCGGCGGGGACAAGCTGGTGCCCGTGTCCGGGCGCGATCTGACGCTGAAAGAGATCCTTGCGGAATAAAAACACGCCCTCCGCGGCAGCGGAGGGCGTTTCTTTCGCATGCTTGCAATCAAAGGACGGACAGTTTATACTGTTCGCATAACGCAAGGGAGGGAGAACATGGAGCTCTATACGATGCCTTACACGCTGAGGAGCCGCGACGTGAATATGTTTCAGCGCCTGCGCAGCTCTCAGCTTTTCGAGCTCATGCAGGAGGCGGCCACCGATCATTCCGAGCTGCTGGGCGCCGGCGTCGACGTGATCCGCGCGCAGAATCTGATGTGGGTACTGGCCCGGCAGAACGTGGAGATCGCGCGCATGCCCTCCTACGGCGAGAAGATCACGATCGAGACCTGGCCGGGAAAAACGGTGCATTCCATGTATCCGCGTTATTACCGTTTGCTGGACGCAAAGGGCGACGCCGTCGTCAACAGCTCCGCGATCTGGCTGCTGGCCGATATGAGCGAGAGGACGCTTGTCCCCTCCTCGCGTTCGGGCTTCGAATTCTCCTATGAAAAGCGCGGCATGGAGATCCCGCTCCCCTCGCCGCCGCGCAGCTTCTTCACGGACAAAAGCATTTTCTTTACCGTTCCGTTCAGCTATGTAGACATGAACGGGCATATGAACAACACGCGCTATTTCGACCTTGTCGACAACCTCTCCCCCGCCGCTCTTTCCGGCCGTGATCCGACAAGGATCATCGTAGAGTACTCCGCAGAGCTTCGCCTCAACGGCGAATACGAGCTTCTTTACGGTCAGGTCGAGAATCGCTTTTATCTGAAAACAGGCGGTGAAAAGCCTCTTTTCCGCATCGTCATGGATTATTGAAAAAGCTCCGTCGGATCAGATGATCTGGCGGAGCTTTTTGCGGGAGACGAAGCCCTTTTCACGCCCGGGAACGCGCCCAGCTCCTTGATCTTCTCCTTGACGGTATTCTTGTCCGCCCGGCTGTCGAACTTTCGCAAAAGCTCGTTTGCAAGCCGGTCTGTGTCCTGCTGCCGCACGGTCCGCTCCCGCGTCTGCTGCGTCTGGGCCTTCCAGTATTCGGCCCTCGCCCACAGGATCCGGTTCTCGGCTTTGAGATTGGCAACGCTCTCCTTCCGCGCCTGCTGCTCGGCCTCGGTCTCGCCGATGCCCCATTTCTGGTGCTGGATATCGGGGTCGTTCGTCGGGGTCTGGTTGCTGGTCTCTTTGCTCTGCTCGGAGGCAAAAGTGACGGTCTCCGTCGGTGTGACGATACCGTCGAAGTGCGTGCCGTTGACTTCGTTAAACAGCTCAACCGCTGCGACAAGATCACCGATACAGGTCGTGTTGATATCCTGCAGCGCGGAGAAATCGTCCTTCCCTTTCAGCTCTGTAAGGATTGAATCGACCGTTGCGTCATAGCCGTAGTTCTCGATCCCGTAATCCTCGTTGTCCGCCACCTCCTGCAGGAAGGCGCGCAGTTGCTTTCTCGTGATGCTCTTGCTGCCCGGCGTCAGCGGGTTTGTGATGTTCAGATAGAACGCCCGCGCCTTGCCGTACTGCTCGGCGTGCGTCTTGTCCTCGGTGAAGTAAAAGCCCCGGCCGTACAGGTTGGAATAACTCGATTTCTTACGGTCGAACACGGTGAAGTCTCCGTTGCCGCCGCGGTACATGACCTTCAACCGCCCGTCGGCGTCGCGGATCTTGGAGCCAGAGAAATAGCTCTGTTGGCCAGTTGTTAATTCTTTCCCGGTCGAATCCGTTCTTCTTTGTTTCTCTTCTTCTGCCTTCCGCATAGCTATAACAAGAGGGCTTTCGTCCTTTCCAGAATTTACAGAGTAGTTCCCGTTGACATCTTTAGCAAAAAGTGATATCTTATTTATGGGACCGTACTTGGCAAGTAACGGCAATTGGAGCCTATTATCCTTTAGCCAAGTGTCGGTCCTATTTTTATTTGGATCGACATAAAGAATTTTGCTGGTGTTCAGCAGAGACTGTGTCCCTTTTATCGACGGCGGGGCGTCTTCTCTCGTTTTTGTATAGGCGTTTGAAATGCCGATCTCTTCAACCGACAACCCATCAGGGGAAAGATCTAAGTAAAGAGCAGCCATTACCGGAATGTGGTTTTCCCCATATACTTCACCGAGCATTGTCAGACTGTTGACTTGCGTGTACGATTCCATAATGACAATGGGTCTCTCAAGAATGTCAGGGACTTGCTTAAGCACAGTGTCAGAAATTTCAGGATGTAGATTTTGAGAGTGAAGCATACTCCCAGATGTCCAGCGTATCCCCATGTTCGGAACGCCTACTGAATGTAACGGCGCAGAGGTTGTTCCAACAAAGAAGTTTCTTCCTCTTTTTTTCCCTTTACTTATCCAGTCATCGACGCTCTTTTCAAAACGCGGTTTATTCCACGCCATATTCTGCACTCCGCCCTCACCGGCGGATATTTTTTTGCCGGTGATGCGCTCGGCGTTTCCCCGCAGCCCGCGGCCGTCTCCTGTCGCGCCCGAAAAGATCCGGCAGACCGTCTGTCAGAGTTTTTTCGTTGACATAACGCGTTGTCCTGAAAACGGGACAGGCCTTGTGTTATGCTTGGAGCAAAGATACAAAGGAGGCTTTGATCCATGAACAACAGTCCAGAAGACATCACGATCTCCGCCCGTACGGCAGGCGCGTCCCTGCTCCCGCTCGGATTGCTCATCGGCATCCTTTCCGTGCTGTTCCTGTAGAAAAAGCGCCCTCGCTTTTTCTTCTGCCGGAGGCCGCTTGCTCATACGATGGAGCAAGGAGATGATGCTGATGGGGACTTTTCGGCTCCTGCTTCGAAAACACAGCGCATTGCTGTCTCTGCTGGGAACGGCGCTGGCCGCCGTGCTGATCCTGTGGACGGTGAACAGCCCGGTGATCGTCGGGGCGTCGGCGGCGGAGCGGCAGCTGCCGGTCTACTGCGTGCAGCGCGACGACAACAGGATCGCGATCAGCTTCGACGCGGCCTGGGGCAACGAGGACACGCAGAAGCTGATCGACATTCTCAACGCCTATGGCGTACGCAGCACCTTTTTCGTCGTCGGCGACTGGGCGGAGAAGTATCCCGCGTCCGTCCGGGCGCTGCACGAGGCCGGGCATGAAGTGATGAGCCATTCGTCGCACCACAACCATTTTTCCATGATGAGCGCCGACGAGATCGCCGCCGATCTGCGCGAGGCTAACCGCCTGATTGCCGCCTGCACCGGCGTCGAGCCGACACTGTTCCGCTGCCCTTACGGCGAGTATGACGACCATGTGATCCAAACGGTCAAAAGTCTGGGAATGACCGCCGTACAATGGTCCGTGGACAGTCTTGACTGGAAGGGCATCAGCGCGGACGAGATCTGCGAGCGCGTACTGCGGCGCGTTGAGCCGGGCAGCATCGTCCTGTTTCACAATGCGGCCGAGCACACGCCAGAAGCGCTGCCGCGCATCCTCTCGGAGCTGCAGAGCGGCGGCTATGAGATCGTCCCCGTTTCCGTGCTGCTGCTCGAGGGTGAAACACGGATCGACCACACCGGAAAGCAATTGCCCGCGACAGGCGGGTAAAAACGGGAAAAGCCCCTCTCTGATCAAGAGAGGGGCTCTTCAGCTTGTCAAAAAAACCATCCGTTTTTTGACTTCGCTTCCGCCGCCGCGCATTTTGCCCCAAGGCAAAATGCGTTTACCCGGAAAAGGCTGAAAACACAGCCTTTCCCGAACGGCGCCCGATTGTACTCGAGGCGGGCCTTGCCCCCTCGAGCTCCCCCGCGGCTCTGTCGATCGGACGCCCGATATGGTCTTTTGACAGTCTCGAAAGCCCCTCTCTTGATCAGAGAGGGGCTCTTCTTTATTGAGGTCATCGCGCGGGAATGGTTTCCGTCTCCCCGGCGTTTTCCGGCTCCGTTTCCAGAACGGGGTCGGGCAGGATGCGCTGGCCATTATAGGTCGGATGATAAGTCGGCACCATGCGCTCGACATAGCCGCGGATACTGCTGTCGTTGCGATAGGCCACGTCGATCAGTTCACCGAGATCATCGAGGAAGCGATCGACGTCGAAGGCGATCGGACAGCCGATGTGGATCAGCTTGTTGTCCGTCGTTTTCAGGCCCTCCTCGGCCATCAGCTTTTCTTCGTAAAGCTTTTCGCCGGGGCGAAGGCCGGTATATTCGATCTTGATATCCTCGTCCGGCTTGAGACCGGAGAGCCGGATCAGGTTTCGGGCAAGCGTGTCGATCTTGACGGGGCTGCCCATGTCCAGCACGAAGATCTCGCCGCCGTGGGCGTAGGTGCCTGCCAGCATGACGAGGCTGACTGCCTCGGGGACGGTCATGAAATAGCGGATGATGTCAGGATGCGTGACCGTGACAGGCCCGCCCTTTTCGATCTGCCGCTTGAACACGGGCACGACCGAGCCGTTGGACCCGAGGACATTGCCGAAGCGGACGGCGACGAACTCGGTGCGGATCTTCTCGGGAAGCCTGTCCGCATCCGTGTCCATCTCGTCTCCGCCGCGGTGAAGGTAGAGCGCAGGGATCTCGGCGGCCCTGCCCGCCTTGATCTTGGCATCAAAGCTCTGGATCACCATCTCGCACAGGCGCTTGCTCGCGCCCATCACGTTGGTGGGATTGACCGCCTTGTCGGTGCTGATCAGCACGAAACGCTCGCAGCCGTTCCGCATCGCGGCATAGGCCGTCTTGTATGTACCGATGGCGTTGTTCTTGATAGCCTCGCAGGGGCTGTCCTCCATGAGCGGGACGTGCTTGTGCGCCGCCGCGTGGTAGACGATCTCCGGACGGTAGTCGGCAAAGACCTGGTCCATCCTGCGGCTGTCCCGCACCGAGCCGATCAGCACGACGAGGTCAAGCTCGGGATGCCTGTCCTTCAGCTCCAGTTGGATATCGTAGGCGTTGTTCTCGTATATGTCAAGGATGATCAGGCGCTTGGGGCTGTGCCCGGCGATCTGCCGGCAGAGCTCCGAGCCGATGCTGCCGCCGCCGCCCGTGACCATGACCGTCTTGCCGTTGATAAAGGAAAAGACTTCGTTCATATCCGGCTTGATGGGGTCGCGGCCGAGCAGGTCCTCGATCGAGACCTCCTTGAGCGAGCTCGCCGTAAGCTGGCCGGTGAAAAACTGGGAAATGCCGGGAAGGTTTTTGATCTCGCAGTCGGTCTCGTTGCAGATGCTCAGGATATCGCGGCGCTGGGCCATGCTGGCGCTCGGGATCGCGAGGAATATCTTGTTGACCCGATATCTCCTGACGTTCTCCATGATCGATTCGCGTCCGCCGACGACGCGGACGCCGTCGATGAAGCGGTTCCACTTGTTGGAGTTGTCGTCGATGATGCACACGACCCGGCCGTTGGCGCTGTCCTTGTTGATGTCGCGCAGGATCATTTGCCCGGCCTCGCCCGCGCCGATGAGCATGATCCTGTCGCCGTTCCGCTTTCCGCTGCGGTTCAGGATAAAGAGGAGGATCCTGTATGAGAAGCGGATCCCAACGACCAAGATACACTGCAGCACCGTGCCGATGACGTAATACGAGATCGGCATGCGGCAGTATAACAGAAGCGTCGCGCCGACATGGATCGCAGAGGTCAGCAGCGAGACGTAAAGCGTCTTGTTGAACTCGTTGAAGCCGGCAAAGCGCCAGATGATCTTATACAGACCGAAAACGGCAAAAGCGAACACGCAGACCGCGGCGTAGATCGGCGCGAAATGCGACCAGGCTTCGAAATATTCCGGTTTGATCGCGGAAATACGGAAATCAAAGCGGAGCAGAAGCGCAAGAAAATAGGATGCGCTGACCGCCACCACGTCATAAAAACCGACGAAGATCGCGATCTTCATCCAATGCTCGATCTTAAATCCCGTTTTTCCGGACTTGTTTTCGTTCATGCGGGTACCGTCCCTGCAAGTTTGATGACAGCGCGCGGAAAAGGGAGTAAAACATTCCCCCGCCGAGCGATGTTGGCACTTTTGTCAGTTTATCATACCGTCGGTCATTTTTCAACGGGAAAAACCGATCTGGAAGAGTTTTGCTTTCCGGAAAAAGAGAGGCGCGTCACGACGGACGCGCCTCTCTGACGATCAGGTCAGGATGACCTTCTGATAGCTCTTCTTCCCTCTGCGCAGGACAACGCCGTCCCGCAGCTCTCCTCGCGTAAAGACACGGCCGATATCCGTGATCTTTTCGTCGTTCGCGCTCACGCCGCCCTGCTGCACGTTGCGGCGGGCGTCGGACTTGGAGGGGCAGAGCCCAGCCTTGACGAGAAGCGTCAGGATGTCCGCGCCGCCGTCGGCGAGGTCGGCTTCGCCGAGCTCGGTCGTCGGGATCTCGCCGCCCGCTCCGCCGCCGAAGAGCGCCCTGGCCGAGGCCTCGGCCTTCTTCGCCTCCTCCTCGCCGTGGACCATGGCCGTCAGCTCGAAAGCCAGGATCTCCTTGGCGCGGTTCAGCTTCTCGCCGTCCCAGCTCTCCATCTCGCGGATCTGCTCAAGCGGCAGGAAGGTCAGCATGCGGATGCACTTCATCACGTCGGCGTCGTCCACGTTTCGCCAATACTGGTAGAAATCATAGGGCGAGGTCTTGGTCGGATCGAGCCACACGGCGTTGCCGGCCGTCTTGCCCATCTTCTTGCCCTGCGAGTCGGTCAGGAGCGTGATCGTCATCGCGTGCGCGTCTCTGCCGAGCTTGCGGCGGATCAGCTCCGTGCCGCCGAGCATGTTGCTCCACTGGTCGTCGCCGCCGAACTGCATGTTGCAATCGTAATGCTGGAAGAGATAGTAGAAGTCATAGGACTGCATGATCATGTAGTTGAACTCGAGGAAGCTCAGGCCTTTTTCCATGCGCTGCTTGTAGCACTCGGCGCGAAGCATGTTGTTCACCGAGAAGCAGGCGCCGACCTCGCGCAGCAGATCGACATAGTTGAGCGCGAGCAGCCAGTCGGCGTTGTTGAGCATCATCGCCTTGCCGTCGCCGAATTCGATGAATCGTTCCATCTGACGCTTGAAGCATTCGGCGTTGTGCTCGATGTCCTCGCGGGTCAGCATCTTGCGCATGTCCGTACGGCCGGAGGGGTCGCCGATCATGGTCGTGCCGCCGCCGATGAGCGCGATGGGACGGTTGCCCGCCATCTGCAGGCGCTTCATCAGCGTAAGAGCCATGAAGTGCCCCGCGGTCAGGCTGTCCGCCGTGCAGTCAAAGCCGATGTAAAACACGGCCTTGCCGTTGTTGATCATGTTTCTGATCTCGTCCTCATTCGTGACCTGTGCGATCAGTCCGCGTTCGACGAGTTCCTCATAAATGCCCATCTTTTCTTAATCTCCTTTATTGTCCAGTATCAGTTTCTCGGCGGTCTCCGCGCCGAAGGCGATCAGATCGTCGCAGAGTACGCCCGCGCGCTTGAGATCGAGACAGCGCAGCGCGCCGAAGCGATCGCGGAAAGCGCCCGTGCACTGTTTGGTGAGCGCGGCGATCTTTACCATCGCCTCGCGGTCGGCCGGGTCGGAAAACGGCTCGGCTGCGCCGAGAGCCATCACGGCCCCGGAGATCGCGCCGCAGATCTCTCCGCAGCGCACGCCTCCGCCGAAGCCGCCGGCGACGGCAAGCGCCGTTTGTCTTTCCAAGCCCGCATATTTGCCGCAGGCGCCGAATACGCACTGTGCGCAGTTGAAGCCCTCGCCGTGCAGCGCAACGGCTTCCTCCCTGATCCCCACGAGATCGACCCCCTTTTTTCTTTACGCCCTGAGCTGTTTTTTGTACTGCTCGCATGCCGCGAGCTGCTCCTCGGCGCTGGCCAGCGTCAGGAGCGTGATATGCTCGCCGCCGTGCAGGCGGGCGATCTCTTCCGTGCGGCCCTGCCTGTCAAGCGGCGTGACCTCGGTAAAGGTCCTGCCGTTCTTTTCTTTTTTTGCGATCAGGAAATGGGTGTCTGCCATCGCCGCAATCTGCGGCAGATGCGTCACGCACATGACCTGCCTGCCGCGGGAGACGCTGCAAAGCTTTTCCCCCACGCGCTGCGCCGCGATGCCCGACACGCCGCTGTCGATCTCGTCGAAAATCATCGTCGGCACGGTGTCGTGCTCGGCAAAGACGTTTTTCATTGCCAGCATGATTCGGCTCAGCTCGCCGCCGGAGGCGATGCGGCTGATGCGGCCCAGCTCCTCGCCCGCGTTCGCGGACATCAGGAAGCGCACCTGGTCGCAGCCGTGTGCGTTGAAGCCCGCCTCGTTTTCCACCGGTGTGAATTCCACCGCAAAGCGCACGGAGGGCATCGAGAGATCCCGCAGCTCCTCGACGATGCGCCGCTGCAAAAGCTCCGCCGCCTCTCTTCTCGCGGCGCTGAGCGCCGCGGCCTTATCGGCGCAGGCGCGTTTTTCTTCCGCGAGCCGACGCTCGAGTCCTTCCAGGATCGCGTCCGCGCTCTCGATCTCCGAGAGCTTCCGGCGGCTTTCATCCAGCAGGCCGATCAATCCGTCCTCGTCGGCCCCGTATTTGCGCCGCAGCTTGTTGAGCAGGGACAGCCTGCTCTCGAGCGCGTCGAATTCCTCAGGCGAGAAATCCAGGCTCTCGCGCAGATCACGCAGCGTCTCGGCGGCGTCTGTCAGCGAAAAGACGGCGTCGCGGACGGCCTTGACGCTGCTCTCGAGCTCCGGCGCATAGGAGGCTGCACGCTGAGCATAGTTCGCCGCGTTTTGGGCAAGCGAAACGGCGTTTTCGTCGCCATCATAGAGCAGCGAGCAGGCATTGTCGATCGCCTCGGTCAGTTTTTCGGAATTGCGCAGCAGCGCCAGACGCGTCTCGATCTCCTCGTACTCGCCCTTTTTCAACCCCGCCTTTTCAAGCTCCTCGATACGGTAGCTCAGGCGGTCGCGCAGCCGCTCCTTTTCTTCTTCGTCAAGACGCAGCGAGTCGATCCTGTCGCGGGTGGCGCTGAAGCGCCCGTACGCGGCGGAGAAGTCCTCTCTCAGCCGCTCGGGCACGCCGAAGCGGTCGAGATAGGACAGATGCCTTCTCTCATCCATCAGCTGCCGCCCGTCGTTCTGTCCGTGGATGTCCACCAGCAGCGAGGACAGCTCCTTGAGCTGCACCGCGCTGACCGGTACGCCGCAGACGCGGCAGGAGCTTTTGCCGTCCGCGCCGATGCGGCGCTGCAGGATCAGCTCGTCCTCAGCGTCGATGTCGTTGTCGCGCAGAAAGCTCTCGAGCTCAGCGCACAGATCGAACGAGGCCGTCACCACGGCCTTGTCCGCCCCGCTGCGCACCAGCTCGCGGCTCACGCGGTCGCCGAGCACCGCGCCGATCGCGTCGATGACAATGGATTTGCCCGCGCCCGTCTCGCCCGTAAGAACGTTCAGACCGGGGGCAAAGCTGATATCGGCTCGCTCGATAACGGCTATGTTTTCAATGTGGAGCTCGTTGAGCATGAAACCACCTCGCCAAATCGCCGCGGCGTGAGGACGCCGCTTTACTTTCCTCCGATGATGCTCTCCAGCTCGTGATAGAGCCTTTCGCAGGTCTCAATACTGACCATGGCGCAAAAGGCCGTGTCGTCTCCGGCAAGCGTGCCCGCAAGGCCTTCGATCGTCATGCCGTCGAGCGCCGAGCAGACAGCGGGGGCCAGACCGGGCAAGGTCTTGATGACAAGGATGTTCATCGCCGTGTTGTAGGAGATCACGCTCTCCCGCAGGATCTTCTGCAGCTTCTGCTTGGAGTCGTCGTTGTCCGATCTGCCCGAGACGGTATAGCGATAGCTGCCGCTGGGGCCCAGCTCCTTTACGAGACGCATGTCCTTGATGTCTCTGGACAGCGTGGCCTGCGTGCTTTTCACACCGCGCTCGAGCAGCGCTTCCTGCAGTTGACGCTGCGTTTCAATGTTCTGATGCGTGATGATGTCCAGGATCACGCTCTGTCTGCCTGGCTTCATGCTTCTTACTTCCTCCGTTATAGTTTCTCGTATGCCGTTTCAAAAAATGATTTGCCGTACACGCGCGCCATCAGCGTGCGGTGCGCGCTGCGGCGGATGATCATCCTGTCGCCGCTGGCAAGGTCCAGGACGGAATTGCCGTCTACGGAAAGATAAGCGCGCCGGGTATGCAGCTTTTCCGTAATGATGGAGATGGTCTTCTGCGCGCCGACCACAAAGGTCTTGGCGCTGATCGAATGGGCGCAGATCGGCGTGAGGATGAAGGCGTCCGCCTCCGGCTCGACGATCGGCCCGCCCGCCGACATGGAATAACCGGTAGAACCCGTAGGCGTGGCGACGATGACGCCGTCGCCGGAATAGGCGATCATGTGGTCGTCGTTGCAGAAGGCCGTAATGTTGATGCACTCACCGTAGCCGTGGATAACGGCATCGTTGAGGGCAAGATCGGTATAGATCACTTCTCCGCCGCGCTCGATCGCCACGTCGAGCATCATGCGCTCGCTCGTCCGGAATTCGCCGCGCGCCGCGGCCAGGACATAGTCGACATCCCCGGCTTCCAGCGCGGTCATGAAGCCCTTGGTGCCGAGATTGACGCCCAGCACCGGGATGCTTCTGCCGCGAAGCTCACGCACGACCGAAAGGATCGTGCCGTCGCCGCCGATCACGACCAGCAGCGTGCAGCTCTCGTCCAGTTCACGGACGGGCGTATAGGACAGATCCCGGGGAAGGACGTCTGCGTCTTCCTCGGCAAAAACGGGGCAAACGACGCAGGGGAAGCCCGCCCCGGTGAGCATTTCCGCAGCCCTGCGCGTGTAGTTCAGGTTCGCATCACGGTATGGATTGGGACAGATCGCGATCATGACAGCACACCTCTCACAGTTCTTGATGGGATCGCGTCACCAGCGAAGCGACGTCGATATCCGCGTCCTCGCCCGCACGGTTGATCATATGGCAGATATATTCGATATTGCCTTCCGGCCCCTTGATGGGAGAATAGTCGAGGCCGAGCACGCTCAGACCGATGGTCGGGGCAAAATCAAGGATCCCCCGCACGACCTCGCGATGTACCGCTTCATCGCGCACAACGCCCTTTTTGCCGACCTCCTCGCGTCCCGCCTCAAACTGCGGTTTTATGAGGCAGACAAGCTCGGCGCCGTCCTTAAGCAGTTTTTTTACCGCCGGCAGAACAAGACGGATCGAGATGAAAGATACGTCCATCACGGCCAGATCCAGCTTTTCCGGGATCTGCTCGTCGGTGACGTAGCGCAGATTGGTCCTCTCAAGATTGACGACCCTCTCGTCACTGCGCAGCTTCCAGGCAAGCTGACCGTAGCCCACGTCGACGGAATAGACTTTTTTCGCGCCGTGCTGAAGCAGTACGTCCGTAAAGCCGCCCGTCGAAGCGCCGCAGTCGATGCAGATCTTTTCCGCCGGGTCGATGGCAAAGACCCTGAGCGCCTTATCCAGCTTGAAACCGCCGCGGCTGACAAAGGGAATCGCGTCGCCGCGCACCTCGATCTGAGCGTCCGGGGCCACGGGCATGCCGGGCTTGTCCGCTCGCTGCCCGTTGACGAAAACCAGGCCGCTCATGACGGTCGTTTTCGCTCTCTCCCTGCTGTCGGTATAGCCGCGCTCGAAAACGAGCTGATCCAAACGAATCTTTTTCATTTTTCGCCTTCCAGCCTCAGTTCCCGCGCGCAGCGGGCGATCGCGCCGGCGTCGATGCCGCAGGCACGGCGCAGCTCCTCCGCGCTGCCGTGCGCCACGATCCCGCTGCGCAGATTGAGCAGTCGCGCGGAGAAGGACTCTTTTCCGCACGCGAGAGAAGCGAGGATCTGCTCGCCGACGCTGCCGAAGGCGCAAACATCCTCCGCGACGACGAGCCTGCGCGTCTTTTCCACCGACGTGCGGACCGCGTCAAAGCTGTTCGGACGGATCCTGCCGAGCTTGATCACTTCGGCGGAGATCCCCTCCCTTTCCAGCTCTTCTCCGGCCGCAAGCGCCTCGTTGATCATCACGCCGTAGCTCACCAGAGTGACGTCCCGGCCCTCGCGCAGGATGCTCTCGTCCTCGCAGCGGCAGCCGCGGTAGTCGTCCTCGCCGCCGCGGGGATAGCGGATCGCGGCGGGGCCGCCGCAGGAATAGAGCGCCTGAGCAAGCATTTTCTCAAGTTCCGCGAAGGAAGCGGGAGCATAGATCGTCATGCCCGGCACCGCGGAGAGATAGGCCACGTCAAAAGCGCCCTGATGCGTTTCGCCGTCGCGGCCGACCAGACCGGCGCGGTCAACGGCAAACACGGCGTGCAGCCCCAGCAGGGAAACGTCGTGGATCAGCATGTCGAAGCTGCGCTGCAGAAAAGTGGAATAGACCGCGAATACGGGCAGCATGCCCTGTTTGGCCATGCCTGCGGCCATCGCGGCCGCATGCTCCTCGGCAATGCCGATGTCGAAAAAGCGTTCCGGGAAACGGGCTGCAAAGCTTTCGAGCCCCGTACCGCCCGACATGGCCGCCGTGATCGCCGCAAGTTTTTCATCCGTCTCCGCGAAACGGCACAGGGCCTCGCCGAAGCGGGAGGCAAAGCTCTCTCCCTCCGGTTTTAGTTCTCCGGTCCGGGGATCGAAGGGGCCGACGCCGTGATAGCGCTCGGGGTCGCGCTCGGCATAGGGGCAGCCCTTTCCTTTTTTGGTGATCACATGCACGAGAACGGGCGCGTGCATGTCGCGAGCCCAACGGATCACCTTTTCAAGCCGCCTCACGTCGTGTCCGTCCACCGGGCCGAGATAATCAAAGCCCATCTCGCTGAAGGTGTTTGTGGGGAACAGATGTGATTTGATCCATTCCTTGACGGTATGATTGAAGCGGTACAGATGCGGGAAATGGCGGAAGACCCGGCGGTATCTGCGCTTGAAATCGAGATAGCCGGGGCGGATGCGCATACCCTGCAGCATCTTGGCGGTGCCGCCGACGTTCTCGGCGATGGACATGTTGTTGTCGTTGAGTATCACGACCAGCGCCTCGCCGCTCTGCGCGGCGTTGGAAAGGCCCTCGAAGGAGAGGCCGCCCGTCATGGCGCCGTCGCCGATCACGGCGCAAACCTCATAGTCCTCGCCGGAGAGCGTGCGCGCATGGGCCATGCCCAGCGCCACGGAGACCGAGTTGGAGGCATGGCCGGCTGTAAAAGCGTCGTCCTGCGCCTCATGGGGCTTCGGGAAGCCGGAGATCCCGCCGAAGCGGCGCAGCGTGGAAAACGACTCGCGGCGGCCTGTCAGGATCTTGTGCGTGTAGCTCTGATGGCCGACATCGAACACGATCCTGTCGCGCGCGCTGTCATACACGCGGTGCAGCGCGACAGTCAGCTCGACCGTCCCGAGGTTGGAGGCAAGATGCCCCCCCGTTCTGGAAACGGACTCTATGAGAAACGAGCGGATCTCCCCGCACAGGGGCTCCAGCTCATCGGAATTCAGTTTTTTGACATCGTTGGATGTGTTTATCTTTTCCAGGATACTCAAATCGCACCTCTGTTGTTGATTGATGCGGACCGGCGGAGCTTTTAATTTGTCCTGACCGCCATGGAATCCGCGAGAGCACACAGGAAGGCCGTGTCCTCGAAGGATTCGCGCAGAACGTCCTTTGCCCGCGCCGTGAGATTGTCGATCATCTGCGCGCAGCGTTCTGCGCCGTAAATCGCCATATAGGTATTCTTCTTTTCCTGCGCGTCCGAGCCGATCGGCTTTCCGAGCTCCCGCTCCGTGCCGATCACGTCCAGCATATCGTCGCGGAGCTGAAAAGCCGCGCCGACCGCCGCGCCGTACTGCGCGGCCGCTTCCGACTGCGCCTCGCTGCCGCCGCCGGCCGCGACGCCGATCCGGCTGGCGGCGATCAGCAGCGCGCCGGTCTTGCGGGACTTGATCTCCGTCAGCTCCTCTTCCGTCCGCACCTTGTTCT
>JAFRDM010000054.1 GCA_017403885.1 Oscillospiraceae bacterium | reverse complement strand
CATTCACCCCCACACCAAGTTCAAGGGCCAGGTCTACGTCCTGACCAAGGAAGAGGGCGGCCGTCACACCCCGTTCTTCAACAACTACCGTCCGCAGTTCTACTTCCGTACCACCGACGTGACCGGCGTCATCAACCTGCCTGCCGGCGTTGAGATGTGCATGCCCGGCGACAACGTCGACATGGACGTCGAGCTGATCACCCCGATCGCGATCGAGAACGGCCTCCGCTTCGCTATCCGCGAGGGCGGCCGCACCGTTGGTTCCGGCGTCGTTATCGCCATCAACGAGTAATTCTCCCAGCAAGGGCTAAAAAGAAAAAGGCACACAGGCCGAAGCCTGTGTGCTTTTTTCATGGAGGCGGCAGGCCGACGCCGTGAAAAAGACAGAGGACTGCCGCCTTTTCCCTCCAAGCGCAGGGAAAGAGGAGATTCGCGTCCCGCCTTCATGATCTCGCCGTAAGCATCGTTTTTTTCACGGGAAGATCGTCCGCAGTTTTTATAATCTGTTTACATAAAATTGCGTTCCCCACTTGCCCTGTCTCCCGTTTTATGTTAAAATACTCTATCAGACAAATCCTGTTGTCTCTTGTCGATCCGGGCATTCCGCCAAAGGAGATGAGACCGTGAGCAAGACCATTTCCAAACGCTATACAGATGACGTCCCCGCGAAGAAAAAGGGGGGCGGCCGCGTGCTGCGCGCGATCGGGCGCTTCCTCCTCATCCTGCTGGAGACGCTGCTGCTGATCTGCCTCGCCCTGTACGCCGTCATGTACGTGCTGGCCAGAGGCCCGTCGGAGACGGCGCGCGACATGTTCGTCACCTCTGTGCGTGAGACAAGCGCCATCAAGTTCCTCGCGAACATCTACTTCACGCCCGAGGAGATCGCCGAGATCGAAGCGGTCAAGGAGACGGTCGAATTCGCGCCGACGGATACCTCCCTCATCACGATCAGCACCGATCCCGCCTCACAGGAGAACAAAGACGGCTGGACGGACGTTCACGGCGTTTTCCATCCCGACGAGGACGGCGACGGCATCATCATCGAGCCTGTCAAGGGCAAGGGCTACGCCGGCTACATGATGGTCGTGCTCGATCCCTCGCGCGTCATCATGGGCAGCATCCCTTCCTCCTATGGCAGAGAGGGCTACGTCGTTTCCGAATTTGTCCAGTATTTTGACGGCGTGGCCGGCACGAACGCCGGCGGTTTCTACGACCCGGGCGGAATGGGCGACGGCAGTATCCCCGATTCGCTCGTCGTGGTCGACGGACAGATCTATTATGCGGAATACGGCTGCGGCATCGAGGGCGGCGGCGGGATCGCGGCCATCGACGGCAACCATGTTCTGCACGTGGCCAGATCCATGACGCGGCAGGAGATCATCGACAATGATATCCGCTACGCCGTCTGCTACGGCCCCGTGCTGATCGTCAACGGCGTTTCGGCCTCTCCCGAATCGCTCAACGTCAGTCTCAACCCGCGCACGGCGATCGGCCAGTGCGCCGACGGAGCGATGCTGCTTCTCGTCATCGACGGCCGCCAGGTCGTCAGCATGGGCGCGAAATACCAGGATCTTGTTGAAATCATGGAGCGCTACGGCGCGGTGAACGCCGTCAATCTCGACGGCGGCTCGTCCTCCATGCTCTGGTTCCAGGATCACTATGTCAACAACTCCTCTTCGGTCGTCGGCGTCCGGGATATGCCCACGTCCTTTGTCGTTTTGAAGGAGGGCGCGAACAATGGCTAAGAAGAGAAGAAGATCCTCCGGGCGATTTGCGCTGGGCATGATCATCTACGCGCTGGTTTTCATCGTGTTCTTATCTATCGGCCTGCGCGTTTTCTGGGGCTATATCGACGGCTTCGAGAAATCACAGCCCTCCCACGCGATCGACCGATACATCCAGTCCTTTGACAGCGGGCATATCCGCGCGCTGTCTGCGGACTTCGTCTCCACGCTCGACCACCGCCTGCAAAGCGAGGAGGAGAGCTATTCCGTCATCGAGGAGCTGTTCAAGGGCAAGCTGCGCTATTCCAAAAACAGCGTCGAGAGCACGGACGACAGGCTCGTTTTCGCGATCCTCTCCGAAAACCGCATGCTCGGCACGATGGCGCTCAACCGCTCCGGCGAGGGAGCGGACACGGTCTGGACGGTCTCGGACGAGAAGTTCGATTTTTCCGATCTGCTCAACAGCGCGGAATTCCTTGCGCCCGCGGAATGGCAGCTCAGCTGCAACGGCAATCCGCTCGGCGAGGAGTACGTCACCGAGCGCGGCATCCGCTATCCCTCGATGGAGGAGGCCTATAACTACGGCTTTTCTCTTCCGACGCTCGTTCGTTATGAGATCGGCAATTACATCGGCGACGTGGCGATCGCCGCGCGGGACGGCGACGGGAACGACGCGCAGCTGCACGACGACCCGGCCGGCTACACGCTCTCCGACCGCTGCACCGAGGAGCAGCGCACGCGCATGGACGACTTTACCAGGCGCTTTCTGCCGCTCTATATCGCCTTCATGTCCAACTCGAACCACAACGCCTACGACAACTACGCGCGCGTCAGCCCGTATCTGCTGCCGGGCAGCGACCTTGAGAGCCGCTTCTACAACGCCATTGCCGGCCAGGAGTGGAGCCACAGCCTCGGAGACGTGCTCCACGACGTGGTGGTGAACGGCGTATTCGAGCTCGAAAACGGACGGTTTCTCATCGACGTGGACTATATGGTGGATACCACGGCGAACGGCGGGATCAAGACGGAAAACGCCGCCGGCATGCTGATCGTCGCGGAGGACCAGGGAGCGGGAGGCATCTTTGCCTCGGAACTTTTTATCAAGTAAGACGGGAGTTATCACAGCATGAACCATACCGGGCAGGAAAAGGCGGTCAACAGCCTTATCGCTGCGGAAAAAGCGAAAAAAGAAGGCTTTTTCAGAAAGTTCATACGATTTTTGACCAAGCTGCTCCTCTTTATCATAGAAACGGCTCTGCTCGCCGCGCTTGTCCTGTACGCGGGGATGTACGTCCTCGCCAAGGGACCCTCTCCCGCGATCCGGAAGATTTTCGTCACCTCGGTCAGAGAGACGAGCGCGATCGGCTTTCTGGCGGATCTGTATTTCACGCCCGAGGAGATCGCCGAGATCGAGGCGGTCAGAGAGACGGAGGAATTCGCCCCCACTGACACCTCGCTGTTCATCGAGAGCTCGCCGGAGAACACGGTGAGCGGCGACGGCGTTCCCGTGACGGACGAGTGGGGCCTCGTGGACGAGGACGGAGACGGGATCATTATCGAACCCGTCAAGGGCTCCGGCTACGCGGGGTACATGATGATCGTGCTCGATCCGTCGCGCGTCATCGTCGGCAGCGTCCCCAGCTCCTTCGGAGGACGCGGCTTCCGCGTCTCGGAATTCGTCGAGCGCTTTGACGCCGTTGCCGGCACGAATGCAGGCGGCTTCCTCGATCCCAACGGCGAGGGGAACGGCAGCACGCCCGACTCCACGGTCGTCTACGAGGGCGAGGTTTATTTCTCCGGCTTTGGCTGCGTCGACGGCATCGCCGCGATCGACAGCGACCATATCCTGCACGTCGCCCGGCGCATGACGGAGCAGGAGCTGATCGACAACGACATCCAGTACGCGGTCTGCTACGGCCCGGTGCTGATCTCCAACGGCGTCCCCGCCGACCCGGAGAGCCTGCGCGTCAGCCTTAATCCCCGCACGGCCATCGGCCAGCGCGCGGACAAGGCGATGCTGCTGCTGGTCATCGACGGCCGTCAGGCCTCCAGTATGGGCGCATCCTTCCAGGATGAGATCGAGATCATGCAGCGCTACGGCGCGGTGAACGCGATCAACCTCGACGGCGGTTCCTCCTCTGTGATGTGGTTCGGCGGAGACTATATCAACAAAACGGCTTCCGTGATCGGGATACGTCCGGTGCCGACCTCGATCCTTGTTCTGAAGGAGGGCGCTGCCGGATGAAAAGAAGGAAAAGCAAATGGAGGGGCTTTTTCCTCTTCATGGTGCTCTACGCCCTGCTCATCGTGCTGGGCACCTGCGTGGGGATGAAGTACCTGTGGGAATTTGCCGACAAATATGAGAAAGCGCGCCCCTCCTACAAGATAAACGACTACGTCGCGTCTCTTGACGAGAAGCACGTCAAGAAGATCTCCATCCCCTTCGTTTCCTCACTCGACCCCAATATCCAGAATGAAGACGACGCGTACGCGGAGATCTGGCGCCAGTTTGTCGGCGGCGTCCGCTACCGTCAGCTCTCCTCGGACGACAAGGGCCAGAGCATCGAGTATCAGATCTACAACAACGAGCACGTGCTCGGCACCGTCACGCTGAAGAACAACGGAGAGGGACTGGCGGAAAAGACCTGGTCCATCGGCGATGAGAGCTACGACTTCTCCTTCCTCAAGCGCTCCGACAGCTTCATCGTTCCGAATCACTGGGTCGTCCACTGCGGCAGCCGCCGCCTGGGCGTGGAGTACATCGTCAACCCGCGGGTGGAGTATTCTTTCCTGCATGAGTTCTACGAGCGCGAATTCCCTATGCCCTATCTTGCGGAGTATGCGATCAGCAACTACATCGGCGATCCGCAGATCCGTTTCTTTGACGCCGACGGGGAAGAGCATGAGCGCTTCGTCCTGACCGACGGCAGAGATCAGATCCAGCGCGTCACCGGCGTCTCGCGGACAAGTCTCGTCAGCTTTGCCGAGACCTTTGTCCCGCTGTACGTCAACTGCCTGTCCAACGTCTCGAAAAACGCGGGAACGAACTACCAGCACATCCGCCCCTATCTGGTCTCGGGCGGGGATCTGGATCAGCGCCTGCGCGCAGCCTTTGAGGGCCAGCTCTTCGCCCAGAGCAACGGCACGGACATCAGCGAGGTCAGGATCAACGACGTCTACAATCTCGGGAACGAATACTTTATCGTGGATCTGTCCTATACGGTGGATACATACAGCGCCAAGGGCATGTCCTCCTCCGATACGGACATGTACCTCGTCGTATACCGTGACGAGGAGGAGCTTTACGCGCTGACAGTCTCCTATTATTAAGAAGGAACATTTATGAAACAGAACGATTCATGCTTTGAGAGCGTTGCGGTCGTGCTGCCCTCTCTCAACCCCGACCACCGCTTCAAAGCCGTGGCCGGCGGGCTGATCGAGGCGGGATTCCGGCACATCGTCGTCGTGGACGACGGAAGCGACGAGGCGCATAAGCACTGGTTTGACGAACTGCGCTCCGTCCCCGTATGCCACGTTCTGGTGCACGAGGTCAACAAGGGGAAGGGCAGAGCGCTCAAGGACGCCTTCAGCTATGTCCATGAAAAGCTGCCTCAACTGCGCGGCGTCGTCACGATCGACGGCGACGGGCAGCATCTGCTCGGAGACATCATCGCCTGCGGCGAGCGCATGCTCGCGGAAGGGGACAAGGTCGTCATGGGCTGCCGGGATTTCAGCCATCCGGACGTGCCGCCGCGCTCCGTGGCGGGCAACCGCTTTACGGCCGCGATGTTCCGCCTCTGCTACGGCATCCGCATCACCGACACGCAGACGGGCCTGCGGGCGATCCCCTCGCAGTATCTCGAGCGTTTTGCCGAGATCGAGGGCGAGCGCTTCGAGTATGAGACGAATATGCTGCTGCAGATGAAGCGCATGGGCATCGCCTTCGTCGAGCAGCCGATCGAGACGGTCTACGACAAGGAGGAATATTCCTCTCATTACAACGCGCTGAGGGACTCCTGGCGCATCTTCAAGGTGATGGCCAAGTTCCTTCTCTCCTCCGGAGCGGCCTTTCTGATCGACACGGCGATCTTCTACGCCCTTATGAAGGTCTTCGGCCTGCGCTGGGGCGCCTTCGCGCCGACCATCGCACTGGTGATCGCGCGCGTGATCTCCTCGTTCGTGAACTTCAACATGAACAAGAACCTCGTTTTCCGAAGCAAGGCCGACTACAAGCGCGCGATGCTGCGTTATTACATCCTCTGCGTCGTCCAGCTGGCGGTCAACGCCGCGCTGACGAACGGCCTGGTGGCCCTTGCGGGCAAAGCGGCCGGACATCCTATCTCGGCCGGGCTTGCCACGCTGATTCAGATCGTCGTGATGACGGCGCTGTTCTTCATCAGCTATCCGATCCAGCGCGAGTGGGTCTTCGCGGAGAAAAAATAAAAAAGAGAGCCTCTTTTCCAAAAGGGAAAAGCTGCCATAAATGCGAAAAAAGCCGGGAAACAAGTGTATTTCCGGCTTTTTTTGCGCCTATTATTCTGTAATTAGCTTTGTGCATAACGCCCCGCGGGGAAATCGTGAACGAATTGTGAATGTTGACAAAAAAGGGACAGGCCAGTTATAATTACTGTATCTCTGTAAGGTACAGAATAATTATTAAGGAGGATACCATGAAAAAGTTTCTTGCACTGATTCTTGCCCTCTGCATGGTCTTCGCGCTCTGCGCCTGCGGCGGCGGCGGAAGCGCCAAGCCCGCCGACGGCCCCTTCGCCCCCGACGGACCGGTCACGCTGATCGTCGCCTACAAGGCCGGCTCCGGTACCGACGGTCCCGCCCGCATCCTCGCCCAGTACGCTGAAAAGTACATCGGCCAGACGGTCGTCGTCGAGAACGTTGACGGCGGCTCCGGCTCCATCGGCTGGTCCCAGCTTGCCGCTGCCGACCCCGACGGCATGACCATCGGCGTCATGAACCTGCCGAACTTCAACAGCTCCATCGTCAAAGAGCTCGGCACCTATACCACGGCCGACTTCAAGGCCATCTGCAACCACGTCACCGAAACCTCGATCGTCATTGTCCGCGCTGACGACGACCGCTTCCCCGATCTGAACACCCTCGTCGAGTACGGCAAAGCCAACGACGGCCAGCTGAAGGCCTCCACCAACGGCGCGCAGGCCTCCAACCACATCGGCGCGCAGGCCTTCGCCAAGTCCGCCGGCTTCCACTACATCGACATCCCGCAGGGCGGCACCGCCGACCAGCTCCTGAGCCTCCGCAACAAGGAATCCGACTTTACCGTCGTCAAGCTCGGCGATATTTCCGGCCAGGAGAGCGCGTATAAAGTGCTCGGCATCTTCGCGACCGAGCGCGACGCCCGCTGGCCCGAAGTCCCGACGCTGGGCGAGCTCGGCTACTATGACCAGTGGCTCGGCGCTTCCCGCGCCATCGTTGCGCCTGCCGGCGTCAGCGACGAAGTCATTCAGTTCTACGAAGAGGCCCTGAAGAAGACGATGGAGGATCCCGAGTATATCGCCGCGGCCGCCAGCTTTGACACCAACTTCCTTGACCACACGGCCACCGCCGCTCTGATCGAGCAGCAGCAGTCCTTCGCCGAGAGCCTGGGAGACGATTTCTGGAACTATTAAGCTCCCCGTCCCTGCGCTTTCCGGCGCACAAGCGCATAAACAAATAAAGGGCAGGCTTCATACCTGCCCTTTACTCGAAAAAAGTCTTCAAGGTTAGGAGAGTGATGGCCCCTTGAAAATGAAAAAGACGGATATCGGCGTTATCGTCTTCATGTATCTCGTCTGCGCGTATTTCTATACCCAGACGATCAAGTTCCAGGCCGACAGCCAGACTTATCCCATGTTCACGATCGCCCTTTTGTTCGGCCTTACAACACTCTATCTGCTTCAGATGATCGTCGCCGCCAAAAAGCACGGCGTCGAGAGCGGCGTGGACACCGTCTTCAAAGATCTGCAGCCGAAGCAGCTTCTTGTCTGTCTCCTCGGCGCGATCGTTTACGTCGTGCTGATGTATTTCTTCGGCTTCTACATTTCCACCGTGATCTTCATGGCCGCCGTGCTGCTGTACCTCCGGGTGCCGCTGCTGCACAGCGCCATCGCGATCGTTGCGATCCTTGCGCTGGTCTACTTTGCCTTCGGCAAGTTCCTGGGTGTCAGGCTCCCGGTCGGCACGGTCATCAAAATGCTGCGTTAAAGGAGGGAATTGAAAATGCTTGAAACCTTGGGATTGATGGGTGCAGGCTTTATCAACGCCCTCACCCCGATCAACCTTCTGATGATGGCCGCCGGCGTTGCTCTCGGCATCATCATCGGCTGCATGCCGGGCCTGTCCGCCGCGATGGGCGTCGCGCTGATGCTGCCGCTTACCTTTACCATGAAGGCCGAGACCGGGCTGATCGTCCTCGGCGCCATCTACTGCGGCGCGATCTTCGGCGGCTCGATCTCCGCCATCCTGATCCACACGCCCGGCACGCCCGCCTCGGCCGCCACGGCCATCGAGGGCTATCAGATGACGCTGCAGGGCAAAGCGGGCAAGGCGCTCTTCACCGCCTGCTACTCCTCTTTCTGGGGCGGCCTTCTCAGCTGCATCTCGCTCTACTTCTTCGCCCCGCTGCTGGCCCAGCTGACGCTGAAGTTCCGCTCGGCGGAATACTTCTGGCTGTCGATCTTCGGTCTGACGATCATCGCGGGCGTCTCCGGCAAGTCGATCGTAAAGGGCTTGATTTCCGGCGCGCTCGGTCTGCTGATCTCCACCATCGGCCTTGACCCGGTCACCGGCGCCAAGCGCGTCATGTTCGGCCAGGCGTACTTTGCCGAGGGCATCAACACCACCTGCGCGCTGATCGGTCTGTTCTCCATGTCTCAGGTCTTCATCCTGGCGGAGAAGAAGATCAAGGCCCGCGCCCAGGCTACCAAATTCAGCGACAAGATGAGTCTCACGCGCGACGAGCGCAAGATGATCCGTCCGACGATCCTGCGCTCCTGGGTGATCGGCAACATCATCGGCCTGCTGCCCGGCGCCGGCGCCGCGATCGCCTGCTTCCTCGGCTACAACACATCCAAGTCCTTCTCCAAGCATAAGGAGCAGTTCGGCAAGGGCTCGATCGAAGGCGTGGCCGGTTCCGAGGCGGCCAACAACGCCGTCACCGGCGGCTCTCTGATCCCGACGCTGACGCTCGGCATCCCCGGCGAGTCCGTCACGGCGGTCCTCATGGGCGGCCTGATCATCCAGGGCCTGGCCCCGGGACCGGAGCTCTTCGGCAAATACGCCCCGATGACCTACACCTTCTTCGCGGGCTTCGTGCTCGTACAGTTCTTTATGCTGGGCATCGGCCTGCTTGGCTGCCGCGGCTTCGCGCAGATCTCGCGTCTGTCCGACGCGATCCTGATCCCCTGCGTGACGGTGCTTTGCTGCGTCGGCTCCTACGCCATCCACAAGAACATCCTCGACATCGTCGTGATGATGACCTTCGGCGTGCTGGGCTATTTCATGCGCAAGCTTGATCTCAACACCGCCGCCGTCGTGCTGGCCCTGATCCTGGGCCCCATCGGCGAAAAGGGTCTGAGAAACGCTTTGAAATCTTCGGGCGGCAACCCGGCGATTCTCTTCTCCTCCGTTGTCAGCTGGGTGCTGATCGCGCTGTGCATCGTGGGTATCCTTTCTCCGATGTTCATGAGCAAGCTCGAAAAGAAGGCGGAGAAAGAAGCCACTGCCGGAACGGCCGAGGACATCGAAAAGCTCACGGAGGAAGACTCCGTCTGATCTTCCCGGAATCCGACAAAAAAACACACAGGCTTTTTGCCTGTGTGTTTTTTATTTCTCGGGTACTCACGCGATCAGATGCGCGATATAAAGGCAAAGGTAAGCGGTCGGGATCGCGAAGAGGAGGCTGTCGGCGCGGTCGAACATCCCGCCGTGGCCGGGGATGAGATTCGAAAAGTCCTTCACGCCGATCATACGCTTGATCAGCGATTCGGCCAGATCGCCGATCTGGCCCATCGAGGAGGCGAGCACGCAGGTGATGAGGATCACGGAAAAGGGGAGAGAAAGAGAGGTGTTCTTCAAAATGAAGAACAGCAGAACAGCGCTCGGCAGCGAGGAGGCGAGACCGAAGAGACAGCCCTCGACGGTTTTGTGCGGCGAGACGAGCGGCGCGACCTTGTGCTTGCCGAAGCGGCTGCCGCCAAGGAGCGCGGCGGTGTCGCAGAGCATACAGGCAACGCTTCCGACAAGGAGCGTCTGCGCCCACAGATCCGTCACGGAGATGACCATCAGCAGGTTGAACAGAAAGCAGGGATAGGCCACGCCCGCCAGGGTATAGAGCGCGCCGCTGCCCGAGACCTTCTTGTGCAGGATCCCGGAGAAGAGCGCGAGAAACACCGCGGCGCAGAAGCAGGAAATCAGCGCGACCGGACCGGCGTGGAAAAATGCGAGAGTCGCCTGCGCACAGATATACACGTACATGACCCAGGCGCAGCAGTACACCTCGATCTTTTCCAGCGCGCGGCTGTATTCATAGGCGCAAAGAAGGCCCGCCACGGCGAAGAAAATGATCCTCGTGACAGGGGAGAGCAGCACGCACAGCAGCGTGATCGTGAACAGCACGACGCCGGAGATGACTCTTGTCTTCAATTCCCTTACCCCTCGCATGTGTTTGTTGTTTCTTTGAAAAAAGTGTATCACACATCGCCCCAACTCTCAACAGACACTTTTCAATTATATGCTTTTTTTTGCCTCGCCGCCCGGCCGGACCGGCAAAAAAAGAGAAGTTTTTTTCAATTGAAACTTGTATGCGGGAAAAAGCTGTGATAAGATACTTTTATCAGCGAAAATAAAAGATATGGGGGATCGCTATGTTTACTGATAACAAGATATGGATGGCACAGTCCGATAAGAACCTTTACCTTCTGCCGAAGATGGCCAACCGCCACGGCATCATCGCCGGCGCCACGGGCACCGGCAAGACCGTCACCATGAAGGTAATGGCCGAGTCCTTCTCCGATTTGGGCGTCCCGGTGTTCCTCTGCGACATCAAGGGAGATCTCTCCGGCATGTGCATGCCCGGCGTGCTCAGCGACAACCTCTCCGAGCGCATCAAGGGCTTCGGCATCGAGAATTTTGCCTTCAAGTCCTATCCCACCCGCTTCTGGGATATTTTCGGCGAACAGGGCCACCCGGTGCGCGTCACCGTATCCGAAATGGGCCCGACGCTCCTCGGCCGTCTCTTTGGGCTGACCGAGATCCAGACCGGCGTTCTGAACATCGTCTTCCGCGTGGCCGACGACAACGGCCTGCTTTTGCTCGATCTCAAGGATCTGCGCGCGATGCTCCAGTATGTCGGCGACAACCGCGCCGAGTTCACGACCGAGTACGGCAACGTCTCCGCCGCCAGCATCGGCGCGATCCAGCGCGCGCTCCTCGCCTTTGAGGACGAGGGCGGCGACCAGTTCTTCGGCGAGCCGGGTCTCGACATCAACGACTGGATGCGTACCGACGCCTCCGGCCGCGGCTACATCAATATCCTTACCAGCAAGCGCCTGATCGCGAGCCCGCTGGTCTACTCCACCTTCCTGCTCTGGATGATGACCGAGCTTTACGAGCAGCTCCCCGAGGTCGGCGACCCCGACAAGCCGCGTATGATCTTCTTCTTCGACGAGGCGCATCTGCTCTTCAACGACGCTCCCAAGGCGCTCGTGCAGAAGATCGTTCAGGTCGTCAAGCTGATCCGCTCCAAGGGCGTGGGCATCTACTTCATCTCCCAGAGCCCGTCCGACATCCCCAACGACGTGCTGGCCCAGCTCTCCAACCGCGTTCAGCACGCGTTGCGCGCCTACACCCCGGCCGAGCAGAAGGCGGTTCGCGCCGCGGCCAAGGCCTTCCGTGTGAACGACAAGTTCAACACCGAGACCGCTCTGTCCGAGCTTGCCGTCGGCGAGGCGCTGGTCAGCTTCCTTGACGAGGAGGGTATCCCCACCATCGTCGAACGCGCCCGCATCCTCCCGCCGCAGTCTCTGATGGGCGAGGCCACCCAGTCCGCCATCGACGCGCTGATCAACGGCACCGAGCTTGATCAGAAGTATCGCGAGAGCTATGACCGCGAGTCCGCCTACGAGATCATCACCAAGGCCACGGCCGAGCTTGAGGCGATGCGCGAGAAAGAGGCCGAGGAAGAGGCCGCCCGCAAGGCCGCCGAAAAGGAAGCCGCCGCTGCCGAGAAGGCCGCCGCCAAGGAAAAGGCCGCCGCCGAGAAGGCTGCCGCCAAGGAAGCCGCCGCCGCTGCGAAGGCCGCGCAGAAGGAAGCGGACAAGAAAAAGAAGGTCGCCCAGCAGGCGATCAGCAATGCCGCCTCCTCCGTGGTCAGCTCCGTGAGCACCAACATTGTGAACGCCGCTACCGGCGGCAAGACCACCAGCGCCGGCACCATCGCCAAGCGCGCCGCGCGCAACGCCCTGTCCTCCGTGATGCGCAGCGGCAGCAGCGCCATCATTCGCGGGCTCTTCGGCATCAAGAAGGGCTGATCCTCCCCGACAAAAAACGAAAAAACTCCCTGTGTCCCGGAGACACAGGGAGTTTTTTTCATGCGGACGGCTCTTTCGCCTTCAGCCGATTGAGTCCTTCCGTCATCAGCAGCAGCACCGCGAGCAGAACGGCAAGATAGACAGGGAAAAGCCTGAGCGAGAGCCTTTGGGCGACAAGCCCGAAAAGCGGCGGCATAAAGGTGCTGCCGACATAGGCGCTTGCCATCTGAACGCCGATGATCGCCTGAGAATTCTCTCTGCCGAAGTTGGCGGGCGTGGAGTGGATGATCGAGGGATACACCGGCGCGCAGCCGAGGCCGAAGATCACGAGCCCCGCGAGCGAGGGAATATCGGCGCGCAGCGGCAGCAGGATCAGCACGATGCCGAAGGCCATCACGCCGACGCCGATGCGGATCATGCGCCGGTCGCCCATCCTGTCGGCAGCAAAGCCGTTGAGAAAACGGCCGAAGGTGATGCCCAGATAAAACAGCGAGGCAAAGCTGGCCGCGGTCTCGGGGGAGATACCGCGCACGCCGACGAGATAGCTGCTGGCCCACAGCCCGGCGGTGGTCTCTGCCCCGCAGTAGGCGCAGAAGGCCGCGAGGATCAGCGGAACGCCGCCGATGCGCAGCGAACCGCGCAGTCCGAGCAGGGGAGCGGTCTCGCCTTCCTCCCTGCCGCCCTCCTCCCTCACGGTTCGCCACAGGGGGAGAGAGAGAAACAGCAGCGCTGTCAGTATGACCTGGATCACGCCGACCGTGCGGTAGCCTGCCTGCCAGCTGCCGCTGCGCGTGAGCACGGCGCTCATGATATAGGGGCTGATCGAAGCGCCGACGCCCCAGAAGCAGTGCAGCCAGCTCATGTGGCGCGAGGAATAATGCAGCGCGACGAAGTTGTTCAGCGCCGCGTCGATCGCGCCCGCGCCGAGACCGTAGGGCACGGCCCACAGGCAGAGCTGGAGTGCGGAGCTCGAAAAAGAAAAGCCGAAGAGCGCCGCGGCCGTCAGAGCCACGCTGAGCGCCGTGACCGCCGCGGTGCCGAGCCGTCTGGTCACGCGTTCGGACAAGAGGCTTGAAACGATGGTCCCCGCGGCAATGATCATCGAGATCACGCCGACAAAGGACAGCTCCGCGCCGAAGTCGATTCGCATGACCGGCCAGGCTGAGCCGAGCAGGGAGTCGGGGAGGCCGAGGCTGATAAAAGCCATATAGATGATGGCGAGCAGAAGAGAGAGCATGGCAGACCTCTTGATTCGTTGTACAGCGCGGCATTATATCAGACAGATGCAGAAAAAGCAAGGGCATACCGGACGGTATGCCCTCGGTTTTCAGCTGTCCCAGTCGTATCTCGGCGGGTATTCGTAATCGTAATCCCAGACCCAGAGTTCTCCCGTGCTGGCAAGACGCTGAACGATATGGACGTGCAGCGTGCCCTCCTCCGGCATCCACTCGGGACGGCGCAGAACGAGCTTTTTGGTATAGCTCACCATAGGCGTTTCCGTACCGGCCTTGCGGTCGATAAGCGTATACTCGCTCTTTTCGACGATCTCTTCATATTCTTCCGGAGAGGCGTGCTTTCCGTTGCAGGAGAGGTCGATACTGAAAGTGAGCGGATCCTTGACGGCGTCGGGATCGTTGATCACATAGTTGATCTCCGAGATATCCTCCCACGGCGTGACATAGAAGCTGTCGGGCGGGATGACCTCGCTCCAGAGAGAGTCCGGATTCATATAGCTCAGACCGATGCCCAGCTCGAAATCCGGCTCGACGACAAGCGTGAGCGTATCCTCTCCGTCGCCTGCCTCGTTTTCGTACCAGACCTTGACTGTCATCTCGAAATGCGGCCAGCCGTAAACCTCATCGTAGGCGGCCATGTTTTCCATGTACAGATCGCCCGTGGAAAGCATCGGCAGCTCAAAGAAGCCCCCGGCGATCTCGTCCTCGGTGAGATAATACTCGTAAACGGGAAGGTCCAGCGTCTTGTCACGGACATTGATCCGGACGGAGTGTACCGCGCCGGTACTGCTCAGACGTACCCTGGCGTGATGTTCATGGGAGAAATAGAAGAACTCTGTCTCTATCTCCGGCACCTTGCTGACAGGCTCCGGCGTGGGTTCGGGCGTCGGCTCGGGCGTGGGCTCGGGCGTCGGTTCCGGCGTGGGTTTGGGCATCGACTTGGGCGCAGGCTTCGGATCGGTCTTGCCTGCGGGTTCGGGCGTAGTGACGGGAACTGCCGGCGCGGCGTCCGGCTCCGGCGCAGGGACCTTATGCCCGGCCGCGGCGGCCGTTTTCTGCGGCAGGGCTATGACTGCGGCGTCTGTTCTGCCGAAAAGCAGACCGAGGAGCAGCAGCGCGGCCGCGCCGTAAAACAATCTCCGCAGAAAGCTTTTTCTTTTGGACGACGGAGGGGAGCTCCTCACGCCGCCGCTCCCGGGCGGCGTGAATTCCTGCTCCGGGGGAGGATTGGCATAGTCCGTCCCCGGCGGCGCGCAGAACTCTGCCTCTCTGTCCGGCAGTCGGTATTCCGCTTCCGGCAGCGGCTGATGGAATTCCTCCGCCACGGGAGGATGCTCCTCCCGCAGCAGGGATTCGTCTTCTCTCTTTGCCATGGCGCGTCAGCGGCTGTGGACGTCGAGCTGCGGATAGGGGCACTCCACGCCCAGCCCGCGGAAGCCGAGCAGCAGGTCGTGATTGAGCACGCGCGGGGCAGAGAAGATGTTGGCCTCGTCGATCTCAACGATGAATTTCAGCGTTACGCCGGACGCTCCCAGCGCGTCCACGCCGAGGTAGCGCGGCTCGGTGAGCATGATGTCCCGGTGCTTTTCGAAGATATCCTTCATCAGCGCGGGGATCTGCTTCTCAAGCTTTTCGAGATCCGTCGGATAGGGGATGTCGATCGTAGCCGCCGCGATGGAGGCGTTGTCCGAGCGGTTGAGGATATTCTTCATCTCGGAATTGTTGACGATCTTGATGTTTTTGCCGTTGTCCATGATCGAGGTCGTGCGGATGCCGATATCCTTGACGGTGCCGCGGAAGCCGTTGACCTCGACGATATCGCCGACGTTGTACTGATTTTCAAACAGCATGAAAAAGCCGGTCACCATGTCGGCGATCAGGCTCTCCGCGCCGAAGCCGATGATCAGAGCCAGCACGCCAACGGATGCGACGATGGTGTTGACGTCCGCGCCGAAGATCGACAGCCCCCAGCAGAGGATGACGATGGCGGAGATGTAGCGCGTAAAGCTGGCCAGAAGGGTCAGCACGGTCCTGGCGCGGTGCGAGGCGGGCTTGAACAGGCCGAGGATCAGCTCGATCAATTTCGCGCAGAAAAGCACGAGCGCGATCATCGCGACGACCTGCAGGACGCTGTGGCGGAAGACGAAGCGGTCAAGCGCCCAGAAGGCCAGACAGACGGCCAAGGCTGCGGCCATTACGACGGCTGACGGATTGCTGCTTTTTTTCTCCATGGGAAGGCTCCTTTCTGTATGTTCGGTTATTCATGCGGAGAAAAGGCTCAGGCCGGCTCATAGGAGCGGCTGACCTCTTTGCCCTCGGCGTCGTATTCGACGTTCTCCATGATGGCATGGTCGACGCGGCTGAGCTTTTTGACGATCAGACCCTGGCCCTGCAGATTGTAGACCCAGATCTTGTAGGCGGGGAACTCGGGATCCTGCTTGTTGAAAACGGAAGTCTTGTTCAGACGGCAGAATTTCGCGCGCCCCTCCGGCGTGTCGAGCAGATCGCCCGGCCCGTTGTAGAAAAGCTCGTCCTTCATGGCCTCCTGCTTGAAGGCCTCCCAGTTTTCATCATCGACTTTCATGACGTCTCTCGGATCGATCACAGGCGTGTCCTCCTCGGTATGAATAAAATAAGAATAGCATACTTTATCCGTATCGGCAACAGGAAACAAAGCGTATGAAAAATCCATTGACAAAAGGCGGCTTTGGAATTAACATGACCCTATATTCTGTTACAAAAAGGAGGCCTGCTCATGAACCCGGTCACTGAGTTTTTCGGCTCGATGGTTTTCAACGATTCCGTCATGCGGGCAAGACTGCCCAAAAATGTGTTCAAGCAGGTCCAGCGCAGCATCAACGACGGCGTGCGGCTCGACAGCGAGGCGGCCAACATCGTGGCCAACGCGATGAAGGACTGGGCCATCGAAAAGGGCGCCACGCATTTTACGCACTGGTTCCAGCCGATGACCGGCATCACCGCCGAAAAGCACGACAGCTTCATCTCTCCCATCGACGGGGGCAAGGTCATCATGGAGTTTTCCGGACGCGAGCTGATCCAGGGCGAACCGGACGCCTCAAGCTTTCCCTCCGGCGGCCTGCGCGCCACCTTTGAAGCGCGCGGCTATACCGCCTGGGATCCGACCTCCTATGCCTTCATCAAGGACGGCGTGCTCTGCATCCCCACGGCCTTCTGCTCCTACGGGGGCGAGGCGCTGGACAAGAAAACGCCGCTGCTGCGCTCGATGGAGGCGCTCAACCGTCAGGGCATGCGCGTGCTGCGCCTCTTCGGCAACGAGGACGTGAGCGGCATCAAGACGACCGTCGGCCCCGAGCAGGAATATTTCCTCGTCGACCGCGCCGTATATGAAAAGCGCCGCGATCTGCGCTATACGGGCCGCACGCTCTTCGGAGCCCCGCCCCCGAAGGGGCAGGAGCTCGACGACCACTATTTCGGCTCGATCAAGCCGCGCGTCGCCGCCTTTATGAGCGATCTGGACGAGGAGCTCTGGAAGCTCGGCATCATGGCCAAGACCGAGCACAACGAGGTCGCGCCCGGCCAGCACGAGCTGGCCCCGATCTTCACGACGACCAACATCTCCGCCGACCACAACCAGCTGACGATGGAGCTGATGCAGAAGATCGCGCGCAAGCACGACATGGTCTGCCTGCTGCATGAAAAGCCCTTCGCAGGCGTGAACGGCAGCGGCAAGCACAACAACTGGTCGATCATGACCAACACCGGCGTCAACCTGCTCGAACCCGGCGACACGCCCTATGAGAACGCCCAGTTCCTGCTCTTCCTCTGCGCGGTCATCCAGGCCGTCGACGATTATCAGGATATGCTGCGTCTCTCCGTCGCCTCGGCCTCCAACGACTGCCGCCTCGGCGCGAACGAGGCGCCTCCGGCCGTCGTGTCGATGTACGTCGGACAGGAGCTGGAAAAGATCCTCTCCTGCATAGAGAAGGACGAGCCCTACGGGGGCAAGGAAAAAGAGCTGATCAAGGTCGGCGTGCACGTGCTGCCCAAGCTGCCCAAGGACTCGACCGACCGCAACCGCACCTCACCCTTTGCCTTTACGGGCAACAAGTTTGAGTTCCGCATGCCCGGCTCCTCGGCCTCCATCTCGGGGCCGAACGTCGTGCTGAACACGGCGGTGGCAGAATCGCTGCGTCAGTATGCAGACGCGCTCGAGGGCGCGGCGGATTTCGAGGCGGCGCTGCATGCGCTCATCCGCGGCGTGATCGCCCGCCACAAGCGCATCCTGTTCAACGGCAACGGCTACGACGCCGCCTGGATCAGCGAGGCCGAGCGCCGCGGTCTGATGAATCTGCCCGCCACGCCCGACTGCGTGCCATGCTATCTCAGCGGTAAAAACGTAAAGCTGTTCACAGACCACCGCGTATATTCGCCGGAGGAGCTGCACGCGCGCTATGAGATCAAGCTCGACACCTACAACAAGGTCGTCAAGATCGAGGCGCAGACGATGGTCAACATGGTCTGGAAGGATATCCTTCCCGCCGTGAGCCGTTATTCCGGCCAGCTCTCGGCCGCCGCTCTGTCTAAGGGAGCGCTCGGCGCGTCTGTCGACACATCCTTCGAGCGGGAGACCGCCGCGAAGCTCAGCGCGCTCATGCGTGAAACGGCCGAGCGCGCCGACGCGCTCAGGAGGGCGAACGAAAGAGCGCTCTCCACGCCCGATCCGCTGGGCCGCGCCCGTCTCTATCACGACGAGGCGCTGGCCGCGATGGAAGCCCTGCGCAGCTCGGTCGACGCGATGGAGCTCCTCTGCGACCGTGAGATCTGGCCCTATCCTACCTACGGTGACATTCTCTTCAGCGTAAAGTAAAGACCGCGCAAGAAAAAGGCTGCACACTGTGAAGAGTGTGCAGCCTTTTTGTTATGTAAATTATATTATGTTAACTAAACCTCACTCGTTGATGAAGAGGACGCCCAGACACTTCGGCCCGCAGTGCGAAGCGATGGTGCAGCCCGCCAGCGTGTGATGGACTTCCTTGACCGGGATCGTCGCGCGGACCAGCGCTTCAAGCGCGGCAAGCGTTTCCTCGTCGACCTCGCCGGAATTGGTGATGAAAACGTGCCCCGGACGGACGGCTTTTCCGGCGAGCCGCTCGGCGACATACTGCTTGTAGACGGATTTGATGCTGCCGCGGTATTTTTTGTATACGCCGAGCTTACCGCCGCTCATCTCCAGCCCCGGCTTGAGGTGCAGCAGGTTGGCGCCCAGCGCGGCGACGCCCGAGCAGCGACCGCCCTTCCACATAAACTCCAGCGTGTCGAGCACGAAGCTGGTGTCTACCTTGTCGGTGAGCGAGGCGACGTGATCGGCGATCTCCGCGGCCTCCATGCCCCGGTCGCGGCACTCGGCAGCCTCGATAACCAGCAGGCCTACGCCCGTGGAGAGCATGCGGCTGTCAACGGGGTAAACACCGCCGAGCTCCGCCGCGGCGATGCAGGCCGTGGAATAGGAGCTGGAAAGCTCGGAGCTGATGTCAAGATGGACGACCTCGCAGCCTGCGTCCACAAAGGGACGGAAGAAGTCGATGAACTGCTGCACGGAGGGAGCGGAAGTCTTCGGCAGGGTGCCGTCGGCGCGATAGCGGCGGTACATATCCGCGGGCGTGAAGTCAAAGCCGTCGTAAAAACTCTCTTCACCGAGCAGGATCGTGAGAGGGATGGTCTTGATAGAAAAACGGTCCAGCAGCTCCCGCGAGAGGTCGCAGGTGCTGTCCGCAGTGATGATGACAGGCTTGCTCATAGGTCGTCATTCGTCCCCTTTGGCTATGGTTTATTATATTATATCATTGCGCGGTACAAAGGGCAAGGAGAAAACGCAAAGAGAAAAAGCTTGCCCCTTGCTTTTTCTCCTTCTTTATCCGATAATAAGGCCATGCATATCCCGGAAGGAGGGAAGGCCATGATCTTCGACACGCACGCACATTACGATTCGGGCGCCTTCAACGCCGGCCGCAGGGAACTGCTTGCCTCCATGCCGGACAGGGGCGTCGGGCTGATCCTCGACCCCGGCTGCGAGGAGCGCAGCAGCCGCGCGGCGCTCGCGCTCGCGGAGGAGTTTCCCTTCGTATTTGCCGCGGTGGGCGTCCACCCGGAGGACATGGAGGGACTCACGGACCGAAGCCTTGAGACGATCCGCACGCTCGCCCGGCACGAAAAGTGCGTCGCGATCGGAGAAGTGGGCCTTGATTACTACTGGGACGACACGCATAAAAGCGAACAGAAGGAGCTTTTTGCCGCCCAGCTCGCGCTGGCGGAAGAGCTCGATCTGCCCGTCATCGTCCACGACCGCGAGGCACATGCCGACTGCCTGGAAATCACGGGGAGCTTCCCGCGGGCGCGCGGCGTGTTCCACTGCTTTTCGGGCAGCGCCGAGATGGCGAAGGAGCTGCTGCGCCGCGGCTGGTATCTCGGCTTTGACGGCCCCGTGACCTACAAGAACGCGCGCAAGGCCATCGAGGTGCTTGAGATCGTCCCGCCCGACCGTATCCTTGTCGAGACGGACAGCCCGTACATGAGCCCCGTCCCGCTGAGAGGGAAGCGCAACGATTCCTCGAATTTGGTTTACATAATTCAAAAGATCGCGGAGATCAAGGGCATGACGCCCGCCGAGATCGAGCAGATCACCTGGGAGAACGGCAGGAGACTGTTTGGAATCAGATAAAAAAAGAACGAGGAGGTTTTCCTCGTTCTTTTTTATCAGCCGTGCTGTTCGTGCCAGTTGGTGTAATCCGCTTTTCCGTCGGGACCGTCGTAACTGCCGTCGATCTTGCTCAGCGCGCGGGCATAGTCTTCCGTACCCTCCGCATAGGGCGTCGGGCGGAAGTCGTTGTAATCAACATAGCGGCCGCGGACGCCGGAGGCGAGGTTCGGATCTGTCACGGGCTTGCTGGAAACGCAGCAGGGGATGATCGTATAGCTGCCCAGGCTGACCTGGCCGTTCGCATCACGCACGACCTCCAGCTGCACGATCGCCGTGTCCTGATCGGAGGGCATGGACGAGCCGCCGAAGATGAAGTTGCCCATGGAATAAAGGATCAGCCCGTCGTTGTATTTTTCGATCGGCTGCAGGCAGTGCGGGTGAGAGCCGTAGACAATGTCCGCGCCGGCGTTGATGCAGCGGCGGCAGATCTCGCAGGTGTCCGGCGTTTTCTGCTCGGGGAAATAGTTCAGCTCGATGCCCATGTGGAACATGCAAATGATCAGATCGGGCTCCTGCGCCTTCAGATCGCGGATCGCGGCGATGGCTTTTTCCTCATCGGGACGGAAATCTCCGTACTGGTTGTTGAACTGACAGTAAATGCCGAGCTTCAGGCCGTTGGGCGTGGTCACGATCTGGGCCTCGTCGTTCTTGCCGAAGGGGATGCCGTAGCTTTCGAGCGTCGCCCAGGTGTCGCGCTTGCCCGCGTTGTTGAAGTCGTCGCTGTGGTTGTTGGCTGTGGTGACAAAGTCGACGCCGCCCTCGAGCAGGATGTTGGCCGAGGTGGTCGGCGCGCGGAAGGAGAAGTATTCGATGGACGAGAGATACTGATCGGAGAAGGTGCATTCGAGATTGCCGAGCGTGTATTCGTCGTCGACGAAATATTGCTTTACATTGGAGAAGGGATAGCCGAAATCGCCGTTCATCGTGCCTTCAAAGTTCACCGGGACGCCGGGAGAGCCCGTCAGCGTCAGGTCTCCGATGAAGGAGAGGATAAAACGCTCCGGCTCGGCTTCGGGCGTCGGCTCGGGCGTCGCTTCGGAGCCGGGCTCGGCCGTCGGCGCCTCCGGCGGATCGGGCAGCTTG
This sequence comes from Oscillospiraceae bacterium, assembly GCA_017403885.1. GTDB lineage: Bacteria > Bacillota > Clostridia > Oscillospirales > Oscillospiraceae > Limivicinus. The sequence goes on along the minus strand of JAFRDM010000054.1, from coordinate 1,945 downwards.
ACGGGAGGAGCCGTGATCTCGACGGGCGGAGCGTCGGATGCGGAAGGCGCGGCGCTGACGGCGTCCGTGACAAACGGCGCGCTTTTCAAAAAGGAATCCAGCAATCCGCCGCGCAGCAGCACGAGGACTGCCAGCGCAAAGATCGCGCAGAAGAGAATAAAACCGCCCAGAACCTTTTTCATCTATCTGTAACCTCACAGTGAATTCGACGGGAAAACCGTAACGGATGTATTATATCTATGTTTTCCCGATAAAGCAAGAGATAGAATGGAAAAGAATGCATGTGAAAAAAGTGCGGCCCTCCCGGACGGAGAGCCGCACGTTCCCTTTACGATAAAGATCAAAGCAGGCCGTTCTGCGTGAAGATCGGCGCAAAAACCAGCGCGACGACCGTCATCAGCTTGATCAGAATGTTGATCGACGGGCCGGAGGTGTCTTTGAAGGGGTCGCCGACGGTGTCGCCCACGACAGCGGCCTTGTGCGCGTCTGAGCCCTTGCCGCCGTGGTGGCCGCCCTCGATGTATTTCTTCGCGTTGTCCCAGGCGCCGCCGGCGTTGGACATGAAGATCGCCAGCAGCACGCCGGTGACCAGCGCGCCGGCAAGAAGGCCGCCGAGCGCCGCGGTGCCGAGCAGAATGCCGACGAGCAGCGGGCAGACCACGGCCATCAGACCGGGAACGATCATCTGGCGCAGCGCCGCCTTCGTGGAGATGGACACGCAGGAGCTGTAATCGGGCTTGGATTCGCCGAGCAGGATGCCGGGGATCTCGCGGAACTGACGGCGGACCTCCTCGATCATCTTATATGCGGCCTTGGACACCGAGTCCATCGTCAGCGCGGAGAAGGCGAAGGGGAGCATACCGCCGACCAGCAGGCCGATAACGACCTTGTGGTCAAGGATGCTGATGCCGACGTCGGCGAGATTGACCTGGTCGGCGTAGGAGACGAAAAGAGCCAGCGCGGTCAGCGCGGCGGAGCCGATGGAGAAGCCCTTGCCCATGGCGGCGGGGGTGTGGCCGACGGCGTCGAGCTTGTCGGTGATCTCGCGGACGTGGGGATCGAGGCCGCTCATCTCGGCGATGCCGCCGGAGTTGTCGGCGATCGGGCCATAGGCGTCGACCGCAACGGTGATGCCGGTGGTCGAGAGCATGCCGACGGCGGCGAGCGCGATGCCGTAGAGGTTGCCCGTGGCCTGATAGGAGATGAAGATGCCGACGGAGATCAGCACGATCGGGATCCAGGTACTGCGCATACCGACGGCGATGCCGCTGATGATCGTCGTGGCCGAACCGGTCTCGGACTGGTCGGCGATGCGCTTGACGGAGCCGTAATCCTCGGAGGTGTAGACCGCGGTGACCTTGCCGATGACAAGACCGACGATGAGGCCCGCAAGAATGGAGAGAGCGCAGTAATAGCCGCCGAAGAAGAGCTTGCTGAACACGAACGAGGCGATCGCAACGATCGCGGAGGAGACGTAGGAGCCCATCTTCAGCGCGGAGTGCGGATTGGAGTTTTCCTTGCCGCGGACGAAGAACGAGGCGATCACCGAGGCCAGGATGCCCACCGCGGCGATGACCAGCGGATAGAGCGCGCCGGCGCCCTTGAAGGCGACGCCCGTCATGGCCACGCCCAGCGTGAGGGCAGAGACGATCGCGCCGACGTAGGACTCGAAGAGATCGGCGCCCATGCCGGCCACGTCGCCGACGTTGTCGCCGACGTTGTCGGCGATGACGGCGGGGTTGCGGGGATCGTCCTCGGGGATGCCGACCTCGACCTTGCCGACTTCTCTGAACTGAGCCTCAACCTCCTTGAAGAGCTAAAACAGCTCGAGCCTTACGGCCAGCAGAACGAAGAACCACTTTTTCGCCTCAAAAATATCAAAATAACCGAAATCCGAAAAATGGGTGCCGACGAAAATCATCTCCGTCTCGATATAGAAGATCAT
>JAFRDM010000053.1 GCA_017403885.1 Oscillospiraceae bacterium | reverse complement strand
TCCTCGTCGGCGTTCTCCAGCTCGCTGACCCAGGTGCACTCGAAGACCTGATAGGCCTCGGCGACCACCTTCGGGCGCGGCGTGGAGGGATCGGCGGCGATGCACAGGCCGTCCTCGAGCGTGAAGCCGAAGTTTTTCATCTTCTCGGCGGGCGTGTCGCCGGGCCAGCCCTGCGCGACGATCTTCTTATGATAGCCGCGGCCCTCGGGCATGAAGTTGATGGCCACCTGTCTGCGGCCCGCCAGCAGATGCTGGGCCGTGTTGGAGGAGTTGCGCGCCTCCAGGATCATGGCGTAGTATCCCTTGCCCGCGATGTAGTAGGGGAAGCACAGGGAATAGGAGCCCACGGAGGTGCTGCCGTCCTCGGCCAGAGTCGAGAGCATGACGGTGGGCATGGGGATATAGGAGCTGGTCTGATAGAAGTTGTCGACGATGCGTAAGTCTTTGAAGCTGCTCATGTTGTTGGACGTCCTTTCGTATATGTTATTTTTCTTTTTGCTTTGCGAAGATGAGGAAGAAGAGCGCCATGCACACCTCTCCGAACATGCTGATGAAGAAGATCAGGTCGAAGTTGCCCGTGGCGGGGCCGAGCGCGGAGAAGGCGAACATCAGAAAGCCGGCGAGAAAGAGCGCCGGGGTCTTCCGTTTGATCCAGACGGCGATGCCCGCGATGATCAGCGGGACGACCGTGCCGTAGGAGAGGATGGAGCTCACGGCCTTCGCCCAGCCGGGCGTGCCCTCGCCGGAGGTGCAGCGCAGGACGCCGGCCACCTGCTGGACGTTCAGGTCCGTGGCGAAGCCCTCGGCGACGCCGAGGACGATAAGGACGCCGGTGAAGATCCAGACGATCGTCTTCCACGTCCTGCCGAAATCAAGCGCATAGGCGCAGATCACAAACAGCAGCGGGATCAGCGCGCCGTGGAACACGAACCTCAGGCGGCTGAGGAACATGAACGCCGCGCCCTCGCCCAGGGCGGAGCCGAGCGCGATGATCAGCGCGTCGTAAAACAGCCCGAAGCACACCAGAGCGGTGAGCAGGTGCAGGAGCTTTTTGCCCCTGTCGCTCCCGCGCAGGGCCAGGAGCATGATCGCCAGCTCGATCGCGGCGATCACCCAGATCGCGACGGGGCAGACGCCGATAAGAAACTCTCTCAAAAGCCTCTCCTCCTTGAGGGTTTTTTCCCGGTCCCGGGTCTTTGAAAACCGCGTTTTCTACCGGATATTATAGGGCCAACGGCAGGGAATGTCAACCGCCGCGGGGCTTTACAAACGCTTTGCGGCTTTGTTATAATCAAAGAAAAAACGGGAGGAAGCCGCCATGAAAACGATCCCCCTCGGCGCGACAGGCCTGCGCGTCACCAAGACCGCGATGGGCTGTCTGCCGCTGCAGCGCTGTGAAAAGGATTACGCCGTGCGGCTGCTGCAGGCCGCTTACGACGGCGGCATCCGCTATTTCGACACGGCCAACGCCTATACCGACAGCGAGGAAAAGATCGGCCTCGCGCTCGCGGACGTGCGCGGCGGGATCGTGCTCTCGACCAAGAGCCAGGCGCGGGACCGCGACGGCGTGCTCCGGCATATCGAGAACAGCCTGAAGATGCTGCGCACGGACCGCATCGACCTCTTTCAGCTCCACAACGTGCCCGAAATGCCCGACCCCGACGATCCGGCGGGCGCGTATGCCGGCGCGCTCGAGGCCAGACGCCGCGGCTGGATCGGGCATATCGGCGTGACGACGCACCGCGTCGGCGTGGCCGAGGACTGCATCGCCTCGGGCCTGTTCGAGACGCTGCAGTTCCCCTTCAGCTACATCTCCAGCGAGCGCGATCTCGCCCTTGCGGGCAAATGCAGGGACGCGGGCATGGGTTTCATCGCGATGAAGGGCCTTGCCGGCGGGCTGCTGCAGAACGCGCGGGCCTGCCACGCCTTCATGAAGGGCTATGACAACGTCGTGCCGATCTGGGGCATCCAGCGCTTTGAGGAGCTGGAGGAATGGCTCGCCGTGGCCGCGGAGGATCCGGACATGGACGACGAGCTCGCCGCCGTCATCCGGAAAGACCGCTCGGAGCTCGCCGGCAGCTTCTGCCGCAGCTGCGGCTACTGCATGCCCTGTCCGGTCGGCATAGAGATCCGCAACTGCGCGCGCATGGACAGGCTGCTGCGCCGCTCGCCGTGGAAGCAGTATTTCACGCCCGAATGGCAGGCCAAAATGAACCGGATCGAGGACTGTCTCGGCTGCCGGCAGTGCGCGAGCCGCTGCCCCTACGGGCTCGACACGCCGAACCTGCTCAAATACATGCTCAGGGACTATCGCGCATTCTACGCCGCGCACAGGGACGAGCTGTGAGGCCGTAAAAAATGAAGATCTCCCGAAAGCAGGGTCCTTTCGGGAGATCTTTTTTGCTTCAGAAGAACGCCGCCCAGAGCGGGATCGTCACGGCCGAGAGCGCCGTGGAGAGGAAGATCAGCTTGGCCGAGAGCTCGCGGTTGCCGCCGTAGATCGTGCAGAGCATCGTCGAATTCGTGGCCGCGGGCATGGCCGCCATCAGCACCAGCACGCCCTCGAGCACCGGGTCGGCGTTCACGAAGCGCAGCAGAAGCAGCACGAGGAAGGCCAGCCCGCCGAGGCGCAGCGCGGCATAGGGGATCGCGCGCCACTCGTCGAAGAGCTTCCGCAGCGGCACGCCGCCGAGCACCGAGCCGATAACGAGCATTGCGCAGGGCGAGGTCGCCTGGCCGATGAAGGCGCAGCCGTCCAGCAGCAGGGACGGCACCGGGATACGGAGCATATACAGGACCGCCGCGGCGAGCGCCGCGAGGAAGGCGGGATTGAAGATCTTTTTCCAGGGCAGCTTGCCCGCCAGAAGGTAAACGCCCAGCGAGAAGCAGATGAGATTGTAGGGAATGTTCAGAAGCGAGGCATAAAAGGCGGCCGACGGCCCCAGCGCCGCGGCGCAGACCGGGATGCCGATATAAGTGACGTTGCCGCACATCAGCTCGAAGAGATACACGCCCCGATCCTCCCTCTTCGGCCGCGTCAGGACGACGAAGAGCCAGGCTGCAAGGCCGCTGAAGAGGAACAGCAGCGCCGAGAGCAGCAGAGCGCCCAGCACGCCGCCCGCCGCAACGTCCACGGAGGTGTTCAGGATCGCGGCGAAAAGATAGAGCGGCAGAATGAGCTTGACGACGAGATTGGACAGCGTCCCCGTCCCCTGCTCGCTGAGCACGCCCAGGCGGCGGCAGGCAAAGCCGGCCGCGATGCCGATGAAAATGACGACGATCTGATGGAGAGACGCGGACATGGTCTTTCTCCTCTCTGACAGCATGATCCTGTCTGCATTATAGCACGCTCCCCCCGCGCTTGAAAAGAGCATGACAAAAGTGAAAAAAATATTTACAGAACGCCTCGGATTTGCTAAAATATAATAGTTGCGAATCCTGCGGGAAACCGCTTCCCCCGCCGCGGGGATACGGACCCCGTGAAAATTCGCGGGGCTTTTCCCGGACTTTCTCCGGCGGCGCCCGGCTTTGACTTTTCGACCGATGCGGCGGAGGGCGCTCCCTTCGTCATTTGCCGCCGTCCGGCGCGGCTTTTTGAAAGGTGGATATACAGTGAAAGAGAAACTTCTGGCTTTTTTCCTCGGTCGGCGTCTGGAGGACACCGAGCTGAGCGAGGAGAAATTCAACGTTCTGTGGGGCATCCCCATCTTCGCCAGCGACGCGATCTCCTCCGTCAGCTATGCGGGGGAGGAGATCCTGCTGGTGCTGGTGCCGGTGCTCGCGATGGCCCCCTTCCGTGTTTTTCTGCCCATCGTTGCGGCGATCATCTGTCTGCTCGCCATCCTGGTGTTCTGCTACCGGCAGACCATCGAAGCCTACCCCGAGGGCGGCGGCGCGTATATCGTGGCCTCGGACAACCTGGGCGAAAAGATCGGCCTGATCGCGGGAGGCTCGCTGATCATGGACTATATCCTGACCGTGGCGGTCAGCTCCTGCGCGGGCGCCGCCGCCATTACCTCCGCATTCCCCTCGATGCTGCCGTACAAGGCGCTCCTCGCCTTTGCGATCATCTGCCTGCTGACCTGGGGCAATCTGCGCGGCATCCGCGATTCCTCCGTGATGTTCGGCGTGCCGACCTATCTCTTTATTCTGACGATGCTCTCGATGATCGCGACCGGTATCGTCAAGTACAGTCTCGGCATGGTCACGCCCGCCGAGGAGGCGGTCATGGCCGCCAATTCCGCCGAGCTTGCGACCGACGCGATGGTGATCCTCGTCCTCAAGGCCTTTGCCTCCGGCTGTACGGCGCTGACGGGCGTCGAGGCCGTGTCCAACGGCGTGCCCAATTTCAAGGAGCCCGCGCCGAAGCACGCCAAAAAGGTGCTGCTCGCCATGGCAAGCTTCGTGTGCATCATTTTCTTCGGCGTCAGCCTGCTGATCTCGCTCTACAAAATCGTGCCCTCGGACGACGCGACGGCCGTCAGCCTGCTGGCCGCCGCCGTATTCGGCAAGGGAAGCGCCATGTTCTACGTCACGCAGGTCATGACGGTGGTCATCCTTTCTCTCGCGGCCAACACCGCCTTCGCGGATCTGCCTCTTCTGATGAGTCTTATTGCCAGCCACGGCTATCTGCCGAAGCAGCTCGTCAACCGCGGATCCCGCCTGAATTTTTCCAACGGCATCCTGTTCCTCTTCGCCATGGCCTCCCTGCTGGTTTTCATCTTCCGCGGCAGCCAGCACCTGCTGCTCCCCCTGTACGCCAGCGGCGTGTTCATCTCCTTCTTCCTCAGCCAGTTCGGCATGCTCACCCACTGGCGCAGAAAGAAAGGCCCTCACTGGAAATTCAAGGCCGCGGTCAACGGCTTCGGCAGCGTCCTGACCGGCACGGTGCTGATCATCATCGTGATCATGAAATTCATGCGCGGCGCGTGGGTGGCGCTGCTGCTGATCTTCCTGTTCATCATGATCATGCTCAACATCAAGCGTCATTATGACAAGGTCAGCGACGATCTGACCATCTCATCCGTGGAAAAGGCGCTGGCGGAGATCAACCGCGAAAAGACCGCGCGGGTCATCATCCCCGTGCAGGGCCTGAACAAGTCCTTTATCAAGACGCTCAACTGCGCGCTGAGCTGCGGCTTCTCGTCCATGGAGCTGTACAGCGTGTGCAGCACGCAGGAGCAGGCCGATCGGATTCGGGAGCAGATCGAGGCGCTGGGCGTCGGCTGCGAGTTCCGCTATGACGTCACGACCCTGCGCAACACCAACGACATCCTGCTCGCGCATATCAAGCAGGAGGCCGCCTCTCTGGAGAACGAGCGTCTGATCGTCATGATGGGCGGGCTCGTGGTGACCTCTCCCTTCAAGAAGATCCTGCACAACAGCACGACGCACCGTCTGATGCGAAAGATGGAGACCTATCGAAACGTCTACGTCTTCTCCGTCCCCTACGTCATCGAATAAGCCCGAAAGGGACAGCGCGAAAAGGAGTTGTAACGGCATGGCTGTCATCGCTTTTATCGGAACGGGCAATATGGGCGGCGCGCTCGCGCGCGCGGCCGCGAAGAGCCCGCTGTGTACAAGGCTGCTGCTCTCCAACCGCAGCGCGGGAAAGGCCCAACGGCTCTGTGAGGAGCTGGGCGCCTCTCTTGCGGACAACCGCGGCGCCGCGGCCGAAGCCGACGTTCTCTTCCTCGGCGTCAAGCCGCAGGGTCTTGCAGACATGATCGCCGGCATCCGCGATGTGCTCGAGAGCCGCGGCCGCTGCGTCGTGGTCTCGATGGCCGCAGGCTGGACCGTCGAAGCGCTCGACAAGCTGCTCGGCGGGGCGCCCGTCGTGCGGATCCTGCCCAACATCCCCGTCGCCGTCGGCGAGGGCGTCACGCTGCTGTGCCCCTCCGCCGGCGTCACGGAAGAGGAAAAGGCCCTCGTCAAGGGGCTGCTCGCCCCCTCCGGCATGGTCGCCGAGCTTTCGGAGGAGCAGCTGGACGCGGCCTCCGGCATCACGGGCTGCGGCCCGGCCTTTGCCGCCATGTTTATCGACGCGCTCGCAGACGGAGCGGTGGCCTGCGGCCTGCCGCGGCGCGAGGCGATCGCCTTTGCCGCGCAGATGCTCGCAGGCACGGCGCGCACGCTGCTTTCCTCCGGCGAGCATCCCGACGCGCTGAAAGACCGGGTATGCTCCCCTGGCGGGAGCACGATCCAGGGCGTGCGCAGGCTGGAGGAGGGCGCCTTCCGCGCCGCCGTGATGAACGCCGTGATCGCCACTTACGAAAAAGAATTCTGACCTGAATCCGACCTGAAAAGAGGGCCGGGAAGCGCCTGCTTCCCGGCCCTCTTTCTATCGGGCGTCGTTTTTCAGTCGAGCATGCCCTCGATCTCGCGGACGGCGGCCTCGATGTCGTCGCTGCACACATGCCTGTCGCAGAACCCGGAGGCCGCGCGAAGCCTCTCCGCCGTCTGCAGGCGCAGGGAGAACTCCAGCTCGCTGCGGGAGATCGCGCGAAGCCTCTCCTCGAGCACCTTTGCCGATGGCTCGGCGTAGACGCAGAGCGCGTCGGGCATGCTGCGCTTGATCTGGGCGGCGCGGTCGAGCTCGCGCTCCATCAGCACGCTGTTGCCTTTTTTGAACTGCTCCTCCACCAGCCTGCGCGAGGTGCCGTAGTCGTTGCCGGCAAATTCCGTCGTCTCCAGCAGATCGCCGGAGGCCTTCATGGCCTCCCAGCCCTCGAGATCGAAAAAGAAAAAGCCGACGCCGTCCTTTTCGCCCTCCTTCATCTTTCTGGCCGTCACGGGAACGACGGGGACAAGGCGCTCCGTGCGCGCGAACAGTCCTGTGACGATCTCGCCGATGCCGGCGCCGGACGGACCGCAGATCACGATCAGCTTTTCAGACATGGGCTTTCCCTCCGCATCCGTTTTTTTCAGTATAGCATGTTTCTTCGTTCATGCGCAAGCCCCCGCAGGGGATATCAGCCCTCCGCGCTCTTCTCCGCCCGGCGCAGGTTCATGCCCACGACGGCCGCGACGACCAGCGCGACGCCCAGGATCTCCGTCCATGAAAGGCGCTGGCGGAAAAGCACGGCGCCGAGCAGCGCGGCGAACACCGGCTCGATCGTGGCGAGCTGGGCGGCGCGCGAGGGCTCCATCTCGCGCAGGCCGGCCGTATAGAGGAGATAAGCCAGAAGCCCCGTGAAAAGCCCGCACACGACGGACAGAAGCGTCGCCCCCGGCAAAGCCGTGATCTGCGCGGCCGTACCGTCGAAGAGGGCGATCGCGAGATAGGCCGCCGCCGCGATCAGGAAGGTGTGGCAGACGTTGGTGAAGGCGGAATAGCCGCGCTGCTGGATCAGGCGGCTGAAGATCGAATAAAGCGCGTAGCCCAGCCCGGCGCCGAGCCCCAGCAGAAGTCCGCGCAGGCTCAGAGCCGCGCCGCCGCTCCCCAGCCCCGAGACGAGCGCGCAGCCCAGCACCGAGAGCAGAACGCACGCGATCTTGCGCGGCGTCAGCTTCTCGGCAAAAAGGAGCGCCGAGAGCAGCAGCACGATGGCCGGCGCGGTGTAAAGCAAGGCCGCCGCGGTCGCGATCTTCGTCTCGCGGATCGCCGCGGCGTAGCAGAGTGTGAAAAACAGGATGCTCGCCAGTCCGTTGGCCGCGAAAAGCCAACGGTCGCCCTTCCTGACTTTCAGCGCCTCTTTGTCCTTCACGCACAGATACAGCAGGATGGGCAGCGAAGCGGCGGCAAAGCGCAGGAAATTGATGACGGTCGCGCTCATGCCGCGCGCTTCGATGAGCGTGAGAAAGGAGCCGTACGTGCCCCACAGCATGGCGGACGCGATCACCGCGAGCGCCGCTTTTTTCTTTTTCATTGTTCTCACGCTCCTTTCCTTTTTTTGATTGCGATTATATCATAAAATCATCCGATGTAAATTGATTTTCCCGTTTTCATCTGCTAAAATATGTTCATCAATCCACCGCTGACCATTCTTCATACAGATTCGGAGGGCTTGAACATGGATAAAAAAGTCAAACGCATCGGCGTTCTGACGAGCGGCGGCGACGCGCCGGGCATGAACGCGGCCGTCCGCGCCGTCGTGCGCACCGCGATCGCCAACGGCATCGAGTGCGTCGGCATCCGCCGCGGCTGGCAGGGTCTGATCAACAGCGATTTCGTTCCCCTCACCCGTGAGAGCGTCGGCCATATCCTCTCGCGCGGCGGTACGATCCTCTACACCGCGCGCAGCGACGAGTTCATGACCGAAAAGGGCCGTCTCAAGGCCGTCGCCACCTGTAAGATGCTCGGTCTCGACGGCATCGTCGCCATCGGCGGCGACGGCACGTTCCGCGGCGCGCTGGAGCTTTCAAGGCTCGGCGTCCCCGTCGTGGGCGTGCCCGCCACGATCGACAACGACGTTGGCTGCACGAACTATACCATCGGCTTCGACACGGCCTGCAACACCGCTATCGACTGTATCGACAAGCTGCGCGATACGATGCAGTCCCACGAGCGCTGCTCGGTCGTCGAGGTCATGGGCCGCAACGCCGGCTTCCTCGCGCTGTATGTGGGCATCGCCGTCGGCGCGACGACCGTGCTCGTGCCCGAGCGGCCCATCGATTTTCACAAGGACGTGGTCGAGCGCATCCAGGATTCCCGTCTCGCCGGCAACACGCACTTCATGATCGTCGTGGCCGAGGGCGTGGGCAGCGCCGTGGAGATCGGCAAGCAGATCCACGAGGCCGTGGGCATGGACCCGCGCGTGACCGTTCTCGGCCATATCCAGCGCGGCGGCGCCCCCAACGCGCGCGACCGCGAGACGGCGACGCGCATGGGCTACTACGCCGTCAACGCCTTCGCGGAGGGCCGCAGCAACTGCATCATCGCCACGCAGGAGGGCGGCATCGTCGAGATCCCCATCGAGGAAGCCCTCGCGCGGAAAAAGCACCTGCAGATGGACCGCTACCGCATCATGGAGATCATGCAGTACGGCACCAAGCAGAACCTCTTCGGCATCTGAATACGCTCTTTTCGGCAGCGCCCCGCGTTTCCGCGGGGCGCTGTTTGTCGAAAAGAGTATTTCAAATAAAATTTGAACAATTTATGAAATGTGTCAAATATGACAAAATTCCTATTGACACACTTTTCGATCCGTGTTATACTGCGCTCGTAAACGACAGAGGAGGTGTACGCCATGACGATCCATACCGTCGCAGACAGGCAGGAATACAGGAAGCTGCTCCCCACGCTCCGCGAGGGCGACTGCGTGCAGATCGGATCCTTTTCCGCGATCGCCGCCGACGCCGCAGAGCTCTTTGAGGCCGCGGCGGAGCTGAATGCGCGCGGCGCGGAGCTCATCAGCCTCGGCGAGGGGCTCGATACGCGCAGCGAAGGCGGAAGGCTTTTCTTTGCTCTGTGCCGCTCGCTGCACGCCCTGGACGGCTCGAAGCCGCCGCGGCGCCGCGAGGGCGTCGAACGGGCGAAGGAGGAGGGCCGCTACCGCGGGCGCAAGCCCATCGCCGTCGACGAAGGGCTGTTCGATTCCGTCGTGGCGCTCTGGCAGAGCGGCCAGATCACGGCGCGCGACGCCATGGCCAGGCTGGATCTGAAGCCGAACACCTTTTACCGCCGCATAAAAGAACGGGAGGAACAGAAAATGAAGGACTATAAGAAGGTCGAGCACGAGATCAGAGACGAGATCAAGGAGGCCGCCAGACAGAGCCGCCGCGATCTCGACGCGCTGAAAAAGCAGGTCCGGGCCGAGGCCAAGGAGGTCAAAAAGGCCGCCGATGAAAAGCTGGAGCTCCACGACGTGGAGCGCGAGATGCGCCACGACCGCATCCGCGCCGAGGTCGAGCACCACGATGCCGTCCGTCAGATGAAGAAGGACGTCGAGGCCGAGGCCAAAGAGCTCAAAAAGCTGATGGAGGAAGGCTGAAAAAAGTCTTTCTGCGCGGGGAGACCGGGAACGGGTCTCCCCTTTTTTACCCTCTGAGGAAGGAAGTGCGATCCCATGAGCGTTTTTCTGACGCTTGCCTATCTGTTTTTCATCGGCTCGGTATTCGGCTGGGTGCTGGAGCTGTTTTTCCGCAGGTTCTTCTCCTCGTCCAACCCGGAGCACAAATGGATCAATCCCGGCTTCTGCACGGGGCCCTATCTGCCGATCTACGGCTGCGGGCTGTGCGTGCTGTATCTGCTCGCCTCGCTGGGCGAGCGTTGGAGCACGGGGGACTCCGTCGGCGGGAAGCTGCTGCTGTTCGCCCTCATGGCCCTGAGCATGACGGCCATCGAGTATCTTGCCGGGCTCGCGCTTTTGAAATGGGCGAAGCTGCGCCTGTGGGATTACAGCGGCTGCCGCGGGAACGTACAGGGCCTGATCTGCCCGCTGTTCTCCTTCTTCTGGGCGGCGCTGGGCGCGGTCTATTACTTTCTCGTGCACCCGCACGTGCTGCAGGCGCTGGACTGGCTGGCGCACAACCTGGCCTTCTCCTTTGTGATCGGCTGGTTTTTCGGCGTGTTCACGCTGGACGTGGCCTATTCGGCGCATCTGGCGTCGCGTCTGAAGGCCTTCGCCGAGGAAAACCGGGTCGTCGTGCGCTATGAAGCGCTCAAGGCGCACATCCAGAGCGCCCAGAGAGCGGCGCAGCGGCGCGTCCATTTCTTCTTCTCGCTGCGCTCCGAGCTGCCGCTCGCCGAGCATCTGCGGAACGCGCGCGGCGCGATCGAGGAGATCCGGCGCAAGATCTGAGCCGGAAGCAAAGCGGCCTCCCCGCAGGGGGAGGCCGCTTTGCTTTTCGGATCATCCGTCCGGCAGGACGGCGTCGGTGGGGCCGCCGCCGCGCGAAAAAGGAAGCTCCCCCGTACGGCCGCACGGGGGAGCTTCCGGTATGAGCGCTTCAGTCCTTTTCAAAAAGGAATTTTTCGGGCAGATCCACGCCGAAGTCCTTCGCCAGACGGCGGAACTCGTCGGGCGTGATGGTCTGGCGCTTTTGCTGCGCCATCGAGCGGACCTTCACCAGGATCTCGGCGCTCTTCTCGACGGTGTGCATCAAACCGAAGGTCAGATCGAAGTCCTCGCCGGAGCAGAACATGCCGTGATGCGCCCAGATCGCCACGTCGTACTTCTTCATCAGCTCGCTGGTCGCCACGGCGATCTCGCGCCCGCCGGGGACCATCCAGGGCACCACGCCCACGCCGGCGGGGAACACGACAGGGCACTCCGTCGCCATCTCCCAGAGCTCGCGCGTGAAGGCCTCGTCCGTCAGGGGCAGGACGAAGGTCAGCGCGATGGTGTTGGCCGGGTGCGCATGATAGATCACGCGGTGCCTGCCGTTCGTGGCGAGCATCTTGACCTCGTGGTTCATCAGATGGCTGGGCAGCTCGCTCGTCGGGCGGCCGCCGTTGACGAGGCCCCAGCAAAGGCGGTAGTTCTCGCCCTTGTCGTCCAGCTCGATGATGCAGAAAGAATCCTCGGGCTTGATCGTCACGTTGCGGAAGTACTTGCCCGAGCCGGTGACGAGGAAATACTCGCCCGCCAGCCTGGGCACGGAGGTGCCGATCGGCTTCCACGCGCCGGGGATGAGCTCTTTCCGGACGGATTCGATCTCTTCGGGCTTGATGCGGTAGCTCAGATTGCCGCCGTTGCGCTCATGCCAGCCCTGCAGCCAGCCGTCGTCGGCCATGCGCATAAAGCCTTTGACAAATTCCGCGTCTAAAACCTTCATCGTACTCTCTCCTTTATCTCGTGATCACGTCCACCGGGACGTTGAAGATCTTGGCGACCTTCAGGATCGTTTCGATCCATCTGCCGGTCGCGGCGGCCATGTGGTGGGTCGGGCCGGCCTCGCTCCAGCGGTTGCAGAACTCCCGCGCGCCGCAGGCAAAGCGGGTGCGCATGTTGGTGTCGCCGAAGGTGAAGATCGGGCCTTCTTCGTTGACGCCCTCGGCCACGACGAACTTGAAGCGACCGTCGCGGTCCTGCGTGATGCCGAGGTAGGTGACGGGACCGCTTGCGGGGTAGAACTGCGTGAGATACCCGCCGCCGGTCTTGCCGTGGAACACGGGGACGATCTTCATCGTGGGCTTGCGCTCCAGCGAGAAGTCCGCGTCGCCGGAGCCGGAATGGCCGATGATGCAGATATCCGCCGGGAAGTCGATGGAATACATTTCGGAGAGCTGCCCCATGCCGGAGATGGTCTTGAGGATGCTCATCGCCATCGCGACCTTGATGTCGCCCTCGACGGCGCAGGCGGTGCCCTGCTTGATCAGCATCGAGAAGGCCGGGATCAGCATGGAGTCGAGCTTGCCCGCCACGCCCTGCGCGAAGCCGTCGTAGTGGCTGGCCACGAAGCCGAGCTGCTCGTCCTTCACCCAGCGCTCGAAGGCCACGACGTAGCGCGCCATGTCCCAGACCTTTTCGACCGTGCCGCCGCCCTCGATCTCGAAGGTGTCGAGGATGTCCTGCGCCTTCGCGCGGATGGCCTCCTCGTCGGTGATATCGTCGGCGATGGCCCACATCTTCTCCCAGTCGAACTGCTTGGTGTAGAGCCACATGCGGTGATAGAGGTTGGTCTCGTCGATGTAGAGGTCCATCATGCCGGGATAGGGACGGCCGATCTGCGCAAGGTTCGTGTCGCGGAAGCGCCTTCTCACCTGGGCGGCGCGGCACCAGTCGGCGATCTCACGGTCTACCTCGGGGTCGCCGCCCTCGACGACGCCGGTGATCACAGCGTGGCGCTTGCCCGCGCGCTCGAGGTCGGCCACCATCTCGCCCACGGCGCCGCAGGCGTAGAGCTCGCCGAGCCAGGTCGCGGTGTCGGTGTTGGCGTAATCCGGGGCCAGCTTCTTCTGGAGGTTCACCAGCACCACGGGCACGTCGAGGTCGCGCACCGCGGGCAGCATGTTGTAGCTGGTCGCGTAGGTCAGCAGCTGGAGGATCACAAGGTCGACGTCCGCGGCGCGGAACTTGTCGCCCGCGGCCATGGCCAGCTCCTTCGTGGTGACGATGCCGCCGTCGATCAGCTCGACCGTGTCGGGGATGCGCTTTTTGAAGTCCTCGTACTGGCTCTCGAATTCCGGCACGAGGCTCGGGAACTGGGGCAGATACGCGCCGAGCGCGATGGAGAACACGCCGACGCGGGCTCTGGTGTTGACAAGCATTTCAATACCTCCGTTATTCCTTATAGTCTTCCCCCTCGGGGGGAGGTGTCAGCCTCAAGGCTGACGGATGAGGGGCGTTACGTCCCTCTGCGTGCTTTATCGGGAGCGGGCGTCCGGGAGGCCGCCCCCTACATGTTCTGCTTTACGTTCATCTGTATTTTCAGATTACCGATCGCCGTGGCCTCGATAGGCAGGGCGATCACTTTCTTGCCGGTCGCTTTTTCGGTCAGATCATTCAAAAAGGCGTTTTTTGCGCCGCCGCCAACGATGTAGATGCAGTCGTAATGCTTTCCCGTGTTGTGCTGCAGCTCCTGTACGGCGTTCATGTAGCTCAGCGCCAGACTGCGGTAAGCGCAGCGGAAGTAGTCGCCCACGGACTGGGGCTTCATCGAGAGCGCCGCGTCGAAGGCGGCCTTCATGCTCTCGGGCGCGAGGAAGCAGGCGGCGTTCGCGTCCACCGTCTCCTCGAAACGGCTCTTTTCCGCTTCGGCGGTGATCTCGTTCCACGGCCTGTCCGGGCACAGCTCAGCGCGGAGCCGGTTGACCAGCCACATGCCCATGATGTTCTTCTGATAGCGGTTGTAGCCCACGCCGCCCTCGTTCGACCAGTTGGCCAGCTCGGAGGCTTCGTTCGTGATGGGCTTCGCGGTCTTGACGCCCAGCAGCGACCAGGTGCCGGAGGAGATGTAGGGCGCGTCCTCCGTCATCGGGATGCCCTCGACGGCGCTGGCGGTGTCGTGCGTCGCGCAGAGCACGAGCTTGATCCCCTCGTACTCCCCGATGACCGTCCCCGGCTGCTGCAGCGGGCGGAAGAGCTGATCCGGCAGGCTCAGAGCCGAAAGGATCGCGGGATCGTATTCGCCCGTCCCGGCGCTGACCATGCCGGTCGTGGTGGCGTTGGTGTACTCGTGGGCCTTCACGCCGCAGAGCCTGTACATCAGGTACTCCGGGATCATCAGAAAGTCCGTCACGCCCTCGAGCCGCCCGGCCAGCTTGTCCGCGCAGAGCTGATAGACGGTGTTGAAGGGCTGGAACTGGATGCCCGTGTGCCGGTAGAGCCGCGTGAAGGGGATCTTCTCATGTACCTTGGGGATGACCGCCTCGGTGCGGCCGTCGCGGTAGGCATAGCAGGGGCGCACTTCCCCGTCGCCGCGCAGCAGCACGTAATCCACGCCCCAGGTGTCGATCGAAAGGCTTTCGATCTGCGGGTACTTTTCCTTCGCGATCGCTATGCCCTTCTTCACGTGGCCCAGCAGCGCGTCGACGTCCCAGGTCAGATGCCCGTCGAGCTCGGTGACGCCGTTGGGAAAACGGTAGAGTTCTTCGGTTTTCAGCTCGCCGTCCTCCAGCCGTCCGACGATGTGCCGGCCGGAGGAGGCCCCGATATCAATGGCTAAACAATGCTTCATGTTTTCATTCCTCGCCTGTATGCTTCTGCCCGCGCCAGAACTCGACGGC
>JAFRDM010000052.1 GCA_017403885.1 Oscillospiraceae bacterium | reverse complement strand
GGGCTTACTCGTAAGAGTATGCAGATTTTTGTCCGGAACCGTTCTCGCCTCGGTAACTGGCGAGCAGTGTACCGATAGACAGTTCCAGAACTTGGCGAGCAGTGTCCCGATCCGGATCGGAACAACTATCGCCAAAGCTGGCTTGTTGGGATAATCCCAAACCCTTATGATCGCACAAGTGCGAGCTGCGCGTTTCTTCGAAACACTTAGTCTGCTTTCAGTAATAAGTATTCATGGCTATTACTGCTGAGAAACGGTGAACAGCGAATAGAAATAGCCCTTCTGCTCCATGAGCTCGTCGAAGCTGCCCTGTTCGGACACCGCGCCGTTTTTCAGCGCGAGTAAACCTGTACAGCGGCGTAGGATATTCTCGTCCAGATCGTGGGTGACGATGACACGGGTATAGCCGTCGAGCTTCAGGATCGCGTCCAGCACCTCGAAAGAGGTTTCCGCATCCAGGCTTGCCGTGGCCTCATCTACGAAAAGCACGGGGGTCTTGCGCAGCAATGCACGGGCGATGGAGATGCGCTGGCGTTCGCCGCCGGAGAGTCCGGAGCCGTTCTCGCCGCAGAGATAATCAGCGCCTTTTTCGTCGATCAACCTGCTAAGCCCCGACAGGCGAACTGCGCGTTCGATCTCCTCCTCCGGGAACTGGGAGAACATAGTGATGTTGTCCCGGATCGTGCTGTTGAACACGAACACGTTCTGCTGGATGATGGAGACGAGATCGTAGAGGGAGCTTGCGGAAATCTCCTTCAGCTCTTTTCCGTCGTAAAGGATCTCGCCTCCATAGTTGTCGGACGAGGCCATCAGCAGGTTCAGGATCGTGGACTTGCCGCTTCCGGAGCCACCCACGAGCGCATAGCAACCGCCGGCTTTCATATCCATATCGACGTCGTGAAGCACGGTCTTGCCTTCCTCATAGGCAAAGCTCAGATCACGGATCTCGATGCCTTCTGTAAGTTTCGGTTCGATGGTTTCGCCCTCGTCCGGGACATTTTTGCTGAGCGCCTCGGCCAGTTTGTCAATGAGGCCGTATGCTGACTTTTTCCCGGCGAAAAACATTGGAAAGACCTGGATCGGCGCCAGAACATAGTTCAGAAGCTGCACGAAGACGATCGCAGTACCGGCGGTGATGCCCGCCTTTCCAGAGATCGCGAGTGCCGCCGCTACAAAGAAAACGCCGAACTGCAGGATGCCGCCCGCGACGCCGGAGGCATAGGCAACATGGAGCTTGACCTTTTCCCGTGTGGTCACCGCGCCTGCCACGCTGTCGTTGCTCTTGTCGTGGATGCCGGAGATGCTTTTCTCCGCTTTGAAACTCTTGATCACCGCAAAGCCTGAGAGCACGTCCTTGAGCATGCCGGTGTAACGCTCTTTCTTGTCGGAAACGTCCTTTTCCGCGACAGCCGCCTTGTTGCCAAGCACCACGGAAACGATGACGGGCAGCAGCGAAAAGCCGATGGCGATCAGCGTCAGCAGCGGACTATACCACAGCATGAGCCCTAGGGCGCCGATAAAGGTGATCCCGACCTCGATCATGTTTTGCAGCAACCGGAGATAGTCCTGTTCGATGGTGTTCGCATCGTTGGACAGCGCTGAGAGATAGCGAGCGCTGTTCTCGCCGGAGAAGGCCTGAATCCCCTTTTCCAACAACCGGTCAAAGACGTATTTCCGGTACTGCTGCATCGCCTTTGCGCGGAATTTGGAAAGGAAGGTTCGGTCGAGCAACCAGGCAGCCAGCATCATCACGAAACCGACGCTCGCGACGAGCAGCAGTGTGCCATAGCTGGTGGTAGTGTCTCCGGAGATTAGATCGGATATTGCCTTGATGGTCCATGAGATCACGAGATTCGATGCCGCAACAAGAAAAGCCGCGAGCACGGTCATCACGAGATTGAACATGTTCTTTCGGAACAGCTCTTTGACAAACGGGCGCCGCAGCGCTGTAATTTCTTTCTTATCCACGATGATTCTCCTCCTCTTTCTCGATGCAGTTCCAAAGAGCGGTAAACTCTTCATTTTCAAATTGGCTTACCGCAAGACTGACGCCGGCCATTGCTGTCACTCCCAGGTCATCGTGAGCGCTGGCACCTTCGATGCGGGTGATAAAGCGGATGTCGCTTTCATCATAGCTGGGAGCAGCGTCAAAGAATGCGGCAAGCTCTTTGGCTTTTACCAGGGTGCCGCGCGCCTCGCTGTCCTGTCCTGACAGAAACTGCGAGCCGGCAAGGGTGGCAAGCAAA
Organism: Oscillospiraceae bacterium; assembly: GCA_017403885.1. GTDB lineage: Bacteria > Bacillota > Clostridia > Oscillospirales > Oscillospiraceae > Limivicinus. The sequence continues at coordinate 20,194 of JAFRDM010000052.1, read as the reverse complement.
GCGGCGCAGACTCTGTCGAAGTAGTTTGAGTTGTCTCCTTCCCGCAGTCCCTGCAGGAGCCCGATCCCCCAGCTCAGGATCGCCTGTGTGGAAGCATGATCACCGCGTTCCAGGTATACGTTGATATAGCCGACGATCGTGCGGACCAAATCGGAGAGGATTTTCGTAAAAGCCTCCGACAGAAACGGTACCGCTTCCTCAACGTAACCATTTTGGGCCAGAGTATCACCGATCTGTGAGCTATACTGTCCACCGGCGTTATGGGCTTTCCAAAGCTCTATAGCCTTGTCCGCTTCGCCCAGCCCAAGATACGTTTCCGCTATTCTTCCGAAAATCGTCTGCTCATTGATTTGGGGATCTTCGTTTTGGCTAAGCAGGAAGCGGGACTGCTCCAGAAGCTCCAGCGCGCGGTGAAACAAAGCCTTGTCCCCACTGTCGATACCAAATGCACGGTACAGCGCTGCGCTTGCATTTACGATTTGAAATGAGTGCGGATACTTCTTAAGCGCTTTTTCTGCCTCCGCAAGTCCGTCCCAGTCTTTGCTGCGGCGGTATTCCCGCAATCGCTTTACCGTCGCTTCCAGGCGATTGTCTTTGACCTCATAGCCGAGCAGCACATCCACGGAGACATCAAAAAAGTCCGCCATTTGGATAATCAGCTCCAGCTCGGGGGTCGAAAGCTTTGCCTCCCACTTATATACCGCTCCTGCCGTCACCCCCAGCGCCTCGGCAAGTTGCTCCTGGGTCAGCGACCGCTCTTTGCGGAATGAGCGGATATTCTCCGCCAGCATCATCTTCATTAGCTTGCCTCCTTTGTGTTTCTACAGATGATTATACTGCATCAAAACCGGAAAGTGAACAGACCACTCATATCAATTGTATTTCATTTTTCATACTGTCAGTAAGAGTTTTCTGCATTATGAGGGTTTCATGCCTTAAAGAGACTCACTGATACAAGAGGCGATTCTATGAAAAAGGTAAAGAAAATCCCGAACTGCTGTTCATACAACAGTCCGGGTTTCACTTATAGCCAACCTTTTCAGACAGATGCCCAAATGGTTTTAGATTTAAAACTTTCTTATGAGCACCCGCCTAAACCGGTCCGTTTTTGTTTTATTTCTGCGCTTTTTTCTTTGCTCTGCGGATCAGCAGCGCCTGGACGCACAGCATGATCCCGAAGAGCGCGGCGATGATGCCCATGCCGATAAAGGTCCAGCTCATGCTGCGCGCCACGAAGCCGAGCAGCAGCAGCATGGGCGCGCCGAGAATGATCGCCCACAGATTCTGGTAGATCAGGTTATGGGAGGCGGGCGTCTCATAGAGCGGATCGATCTCACGCAGCAGGATCACGCCCGTGCTGGCCGTGCCGGTCAGCATGCCGTAAAGCGAGAGGAAGGCCTCGTCGGCATAATCCGGGAACAGTCTGCGGCAGATGCGGAAGTTGTAGAAGTAGGTCGCAAGCGCGCCGATCGCGCACAGGAGGATCAGCGGCACCCAGAATTCCTTGTAGCGGAAGGCAGAGAGATTGATCGCCGCGATCGACGCCACGACCATGATGTCGAACATTGTGCCGGAGATGCGGTTGAGCATAAAGTTGTTGATATACTCTCTCTTCGCAACTCCCCTGGCCTTGAGCTTTTCCAGAAAGCTCCGCACAAGGATCGCGAAGACCGTGCCGATCAGAAAGTTGAAGCCCCAGATCAGCGGCTTGACCGTGTTGACGGCAAAGCCTCCCGCACGGTCCAGCAGCACGGTAACGCCCGCCATCGCAGCATAGGCGAGGAAATAGGACACAAAGACCAGACCGAGCTGCACCGTCAGCTTGTCGAGCGATTCCGACAGCGGGATCTCGTCCTTGCCCGTCACCATTTCGGCAGAGAGGTCTTCGATCTCGTCGGCATTGACGACCTGCGCGCGCTTGTCGCCCGCGCGGCGCAGCTTGTTGAGATAGTACACGCCGCCGACAGAGGCGGAAATAAAGCCCATCGCCGCGATCGTCAGGCCGAAGCTGGCCCCGTTTTCAAAGGCTGGATACTCGGTGTAGCCCTGGTAGATACTGCCCCAGTTATAGGCCTGCCCCGGTCCCTGACCGTAGCCCATCGGGAGGAGCACGCCGCCTGCGGCGTAACTGCCGATGGCGTAGAACAGCGCAACTGTGACCGCAAGGCCGAGCAGCGCCTGCAGCAGATATGAGCCGACGACCACCGTGCTGGTGGCGAAAACGTCCCGGCGGGCCTTTTTGCCCTTGATCTTTTCCGTATGCCGCAGCGCCATCGCCACAAAGCCCAGACCGAGGCCGTGGAAGGTCAGCGCCTCGAGCGTCGAGGTCGTGAACATCGAGTGGCCAAAGACCGCCTTGAAGGCGGCGTCGGCCGCCAGCACCAGAAAGCCGCCGAGCACCGAGCTTGGGATCAGGCTGCGGCGCAGAAACGGGATCTGGCGGCGCAGAGCGTTGGCCAGCAGCATCGCGCCGAACAGGATCGCCAGCGTCACAACAAAGGACCATACTTCAACGTCCCAAAAGCTCAGTTGTCCGGTCATAGTCGCGTACCTCGGATTTCTTCAAAATCTTTTAATATTTTATCGTTTACGGCAAAGCTTGTCAACGGAGAATTGCATTTGACTCCCGACGCGGTCCGCAGCCTTACCATACGTTCCGGCGCAGGGCGAACATGAGGAGATAATACAGCCCGGAGATGGAGAGAAGATGCAGGATCACCAGCCGCGGCGTCCGCTTTTCGGACAGGAGCGCCAGCGAAAGCGGGATCGGCAGCAGCACGCAGAGATAGCGCGGCGCGCTCAGGAGCCAGGTCGCGCCGATCGCAACGGCGTAATACGCCATCGCCCAGAGCGTGTAGCTCGCCCGCAGCTTTTTTGTTCCCGCGGCGAGGATCGCGAGCGAGGCGAAGATCGCGGTCAGATTCGGCAGCCACAGCCCCATCCGCGTGTTCCTGTCCGCCCCGAGCGCATAGCGCAGCTGGTAGGCGGGCGTGCTGAAGAACAGTCCCAGCCGCTGGCTCCAGTGCTCGCGCTGATAAATCATAAACTGGAACGGGTTTCCGGAAACAAAATAATTGACAAGGCAATACCCCGCAAAGCCGAGCGGGATGAGCGCCAGCGCAGCCAGGCCGCGCCGGTCTTTTTTGCGCCCGTGCAGCAGCCCCGTCGTCATTTCCATGAAGACCGGCGCGAAAAGCATCAGTCCCAGCGAGCGCGTAAAAGACGCGAGAGCGCCGAAGAGCCCGGCGAGAAGCCATTTTTCACGGCGCGCGCAGTACAGGCAGGCCGCGGAAAGCAGCAGAAAAAAGCTCTCGCTCATCGGCGCCGTAAAGAAGAATGCTCCCGGCATGAGACACAGGAACAGCACCGTCCGCAGTGCCGTCGCCCCGTCGTGGTCGAGCAGGACAAGACGATAGATCACGCACAGCGCCCCCGCGAAGGAGAATGCGGAAACGAGCATGCCGGAGAGGATATAATCCGGGACGAGGAAGTGCATCAGCCTCACCGCAAGCGGATAGCCCGGAAGAAAGACGAGCTGCACGACGCGGTCGACATCTCCCTGCGGGATATACCAGTCGCGGGCAATGCACAGATAGTGATAGGCATCCGCGCTCTGCCAGAAATCAAGGAACTGCCGCGGCGACAGATTAGGGTTTACATAACGCAAAATCAGCCAGATCAATACGACGTGCAGGATCGAGAAACCAAGCCCGACGGCGAAGATGCGCACAAGCGGGACGCCTTTTCTCTCCTCTCGGGGAAGCTCTTCCCCAAACCACAGGGAGAACCACTGCGGCACAAAGCGCAGCCCCCATATCGAGAACAGCAGCACACTGAGCACCGCCATCAGGAATTCGCCCGCCGTTTCGCCGTTCCCGTCGCCGAGCCAGAACAGGAAAAGAAGCGCCAGCACGGTCAGTCCGGCGGCGCAGATCCCTCTTTGCGTTTTGGGGTATTTCCTTTCCATTCCCTTCTCCTTATGCGCAAAAAGGGCGCAGCGCACGGCCCCGCCCTTTTTCTGCTGTCAAATCAAAGCTCGCTGATATGCTCCATCCCCTGCGAAATGATCGTGCGCACGTGATCGTCGGCAAGCGAGTAGAACACGCTTTTGCCCTCGCGGCGGCTCTTGACGAGCTTGCTGCGCTTCAGGATCCCCAACTGGTGGGAAACGGCCGACTGCGTCATCCGCAGCGCCTCGGCCAGATCGCAGACGCAGACTTCCGCCTCGAAGAGCACGAACAGGATCCGGATGCGGCTCGAGTCGCCGAAGACCTTGAACAGCTCCGACAGGTCAAGAAGCTTTTCCTCCTCCGGCAGGGTATCGGCCACGAGCTTGAGAAGGTCCTCATGCAGTTCCCTGCTCTCGCAGCATTCGGCAAAACGCTTATCATCCATTTTCATACCTCACGATCGTATTATACACGTTTTCCCGAAAAAATCAAAGTCTCTTTACGTTCAGCGCGCGAATGGCGTTGAGCACGGCGAGGACCATCACGCCCACGTCGGCGAAGATCGCCGTCCACATGCCCGCAAGCCCCAGCGCGCCGAGCGCGAGGCAGAGCAGCTTCACGCCGATGGCGAACCAGATGTTTTCCTTTACGATGCGCAGGCACTTGCGCGAAATACGGATGGATTTTGCTATTTTGCGGGGATCGTCGTCCATCAGCACGACGTCGGCCGCTTCGATCGCGGCGTCCGAGCCGAGAGCGCCCATCGCGATCCCGATGTCCGCCCGCGCAAGCACCGGGGCGTCGTTGATGCCGTCACCCACGAAGGCCAGCTTTTCGCCAGCGCGCTCCTGTTCCAGCAGCGTCTCGACCGCGCCGACCTTGTCCGCGGGCAGGAGCTCGCTTTTGACCTCGTCGATGCCGAGGCGCTCTGCCACGTCCTCGGCCACCGTGCGCACGTCGCCGGTGAGCATCACGATCTTCCGTACGCCCGCACGGCGCAGCTCCTCGACCGCCTCGCGCGCTCCGTCCTTGACAAGATCTTCGATCAGGATATGACCGGCGTAGGCCCCGTCGATCGCCATGTGCACGATCGTTCCGACGTGGCTGCAGTCGATCGGCTCGCAGCCGAGGGAGCGCATCAGCTTTGCGTTCCCGACGGCGACCTCGCGCCCGTCGACCTTTGCGATCACGCCGCGGCCGCTCTCCTCGCGCACGTCGCAGACACGGGAGATATCCGGCTCGCGTCCGTAGGCGCGGATAAGACTGCGGCTGATGGGGTGGCTCGAATAGGCCTCGGCGTGCGCGGCGTATTCGATCAGCTTATCATCCTCCAGCGCGGAGTGGTGCACGCCGCTGACCTCGAAATTGCCCTGCGTCAGAGTGCCGGTCTTGTCCATGACGACGGTGCGCACCTGCGAGAGCGTCTCCATGTAGTTTGAGCCCTTGATAAGCACGCCCTGAGCGCTCGCGCCGCCGATCCCGGCAAAGAAGCTCAGCGGGATCGAGATGACCAGCGCGCAGGGGCAGGAGATGACCAGGAAGGTCAGCGCGCGGTAGAGCCACACGGAAAAGAGAGCCTCGCGCCCGAAGAGCAGATTGACGAGCGGCGGAAGCAGGAACAGCGCCAGCGCGCCGAAGCAGACCGCGGGCGTGTAGATGCGCGCGAACTTGGAAATAAAGTTCTCGGATTTGGATTTTCGCGAGGTCGCGTTCTCGACCAGATCCAGGATCTTCGAAACCGTGGACTCGCCGAAGGCCTTCGTCGTGCGGATCTCGATAAGACCGGTGAGATTGATGCATCCGCTGATGACCTCGCTGCCCTCCTTTGCCTCGCGCGGGATGCTCTCGCCCGTGAGAGCCGCGGTGTCGAGGGAGCTCACTCCCTTCACGATCACGCCGTCGATCGGCACCTTTTCTCCCGGACGCACGACGATGACCGAACCGACCTCTACCTCGTCCGGGTCGACCTCATGAAGCTCTCCGTCCTCGCCGAGAAGGTTGGCGCTGTCCGGCCGGATATCCATCAGCGCGCCGATGCTGCGGCGGCTTTTGCCGACGGCGTAGCTCTGGAACAACTCGCCGATCTGATAGAAGAGCATGACGGCGACGCCCTCGGTATACTCGCCCAGAGCGATCGCGCCGACCGTGGCCACCGCCATCAGGAAATTCTCGTCAAAGGGCTGAGCGTTCATGATCCCCTTTCCCGCGTCGATCAGGATATCGTATCCGATGATCAGATACGGGATCATAAAGAGCGCGAAGCGCAGCCAACCCTCCACAGGCAGCAGCAGAAGAATACCCATCAGCGCTGCGGACAGCAGGATCCGCAGCAGCATTTTTTTCTGCTTTTTGTTCACGGCAAATGTCTCCCTTCGGTCAAGCCACGATCCGTGCGTCGGGCGCACGGGAAAAAACGATCAAAACTCGATCTCGCAGTCTCGCTCCACCTTGCGGCAGTTCTTCAGCACCTTCTCCATCGTGCTTCTGACGTCCGCCCCGTCTTCAAACTCCACGTTCATCTTCTGCGCCATGAAGTTGACGACGGCGTCTTTCACGCCCTCGGTCTTTTTCGCGGCGTCTTCCATTTTCAGCGCGCAGTTGGCGCAGTCGACCTCGATCCGATAGCTCTTTTTCATACCGGCGTCCTCCTCATTTTTCAATATATGAACATACGTTCATATCTTCAAGTGTTATTATACTCTTTTCGGCGATGATGTCAAGCCTCGAGTTCACAAATTATTTATTGTTTTTCGATAAATTTTCGTTGACTTTCGATATTCCCCGTGTTATGCTCTGCTTGCGAACAGAAGGAGGTTCATGCCATGTTTCGTATTCGAAAAAACGCATCCGTCATGATCTCGCTGATCCTTACGGGCGTATTCTTCGCCGTTCTCATCCTCTGTCTTTTCATCATGCCGGGCTTTGTCCGGCTCATCCTCCCCGTTTCTCGGCGCACGATCATGACGGGAGACGCCGTCTTGATCACTGCCGTGGGCTACTGCGTGCTCGCGCTCGCGATGCTGGCGGACGTTCTGCTCTTTCGGCTGTTGCTCGTGGTACGCGCAGGCGAGGTCTTCACTTCCCGCAGCGTCGCGCTCATTCGCGGCGTCAGCTGGTGCGCGATCGTCATCAGCCTGCTGTTCCTGATCGCGGCGCGCTATTTTCTGATCGCGCTCGCGATCGCCTTTACGGCCGTGCTGCTGGGTCTGTGCCTGCGCGTGGTGAAAAACGTGATCGAGGAAGCCACGGCCATAAAGGCCGAGAACGACCTGACGGTCTGAGGTGGCGCCATGATCCTGGTCAATCTCGACGTGATGATGGCCAAGCGCAAGATGTCTCTCGGCGAACTGTCGGACAAGGTGGGCATCACGCTGGCCAATCTCTCGATTCTGAAAAACAACAAGGCGAAGGCCGTCCGCTTTTCCACGCTCGACGCGATCTGCAGAGCGCTTGATTGCCGGGTGGAGGACATCCTGGAATACAGGGAGGGTGAATAATGGACGATAAGGAAGCTCTCTCCGCCCCCGCGCCGCAGCGCTTTCCGCGTGAGACGCTGTCCGCCTGGCTTTTTCTCTTGCTGGGCTACTTCTTCTGCTGTGTATTCCCGATGTCAAAAAGACCTCTGGCCGCGGTCCTGTATCTTGCCGCGCTCTACGCGGTGACCTTTCTTGTTCTGCTGCGCGGGCGCGTGCGCTTCGGCCTTGTGCAGAAGCTCGTACTCTTTTCGGCCGTCCTCGCGCTGATCGCGCCTCTGCTTTGGGACAACACGGGAGACGCGTTTCTGTGCTTTCTGTACGTGCTTATGGCCTACGCCTATCTTATCTATGCCGCGAGCGGAAACACGCTTGAGGAAGGCCTGAGCGCTCTCGTCGGGGCCGATCTTGTCCGCGCGCTCTTCGCGTTCCCCTTCTCCTCGTTCGGGAAACTGTTTCATTCGCTCGCCCTGCGCGATGGGAAAGGCATCGGAAAGCTGCTTCTGAAGATCCTGCTCGGGCTGCTTCTGGCCGCGCTGCCCACCGCCGCCGCGCTGTCGCTGCTCTCCTTCGACAGCGGTTTCCGTTCGATCGTGGACGGCCTGTTCAGCTTTCGCCGCGAGGATCTGGGTATCCAGATCGCGCGCTTGCTTTTTGCCGTACCCGTCTCGATGTACCTCTACGGGATGTTTTACTCCTCCCGCACGAAATCGGCTGCGCGGGACGAAGCGGCCAAGCTGGCCCGCGAGCATGCGGAGCAGTTTCGTTTTATCCCTCTCGTGACTGCCGCCGCAGCCGTGATCCCTTTGCTTTCAGTTTACATAATCTTTTTCATTTCTCAGTGGAAGATCTACACCTCGGCCTTCACGGGCGTGCTGCCCGCGGCTTTGAGCTATGCCGAATACGCGCGCGAAGGTTTCTTTCAGCTCTGCGCCGTAAGCTGCATCAATTTTATCGTTTTGATCTGCCTTTCATGTCTTGTCCGGCGTGAAAAGGAGAAGCTGCGCCGTGCGCTGGCGCTGCTGCTCGCGCTCTTTTCTCTCGTATTGATCGCTACGGCTTTTTCAAAGCTGCTGCTCTATATCGCGCGCTACGATCTCACGCCCGACCGTTTGTATGCGGCTTGGTTCATGCTGCTGCTCACGGTGCTGTTCACGGTCGTGATCCTCTCGCAGTTTTTCCCGCGACTCAAGGCGCTGCCGCTGTGTCTTGCTGTGACGGTCGCGCTCTATCTGCTGCTCGCGCTCTCCGGCCCAAACGGGCGGATCGCACGCTATAATGTGGAACGCTATCTTTCGGGCGAAACGAAGCGGATCGACGTCGAGCTGCTCGTCTCGCTCGGAGACGACGCGATCCCGTCTCTGCTGCGGCTGGACGAATACTGGGCGGAGAACGGAAACGCGCCGGACAAGTCCGCGCACGCGGAGCTTCAGCTCGCCCTCAGCAGCCGCGCCGCGTGGGAGACCGACTTCTGGAGACGAACCTATTCGTCCCGGCGGGCAGACCGTCTGCTCTCGGACGCGGGCTATTAAAAACAGAAGCCCCGACGCTTACCGTCGGGGCTTCTGTTTTATGTAAACCTTTTTCAGCACTGCTTCATCAAGCGCATGAAGAATTCGACGGCGCGGCAGGCTGTCTCGAGACGGATATGCTCGTTGCTGCCGTGGATCGAGGCGCGTTCCTCCTTTGTCAGATCCATGGCCGAAAAACGATAGACCCTGTCGGAGAGCTTGCGGTAATGCCGGCTGTCGGAGCACTGCACCATCAGATAGGGCGCGACAAGGCAGCCGCGCCAGGTCCCCGACACCGCGCGCGAGACGCGCCGCCAGCCCTCGCAGTCGGTGCGGGAGATCGGGCTGGGCTCGAAGGATTTCAGGATGCGGAGCTCCACGTCCGGATCCCGGACGATCGAACGGATTGAAGACAGCGCGGCGCGGACGCTGTCCTGCGGATTCAGCCGAAGGTTTGCCACCATCGAAGCAGAAGGCGGGATCACGTTCGGCGCCTTGCTGCCCTGCATCTGCGTGAAGGCCACGGTCGTGCGCAGCAGGGCGTTGAGCTCGCCCCCGCTGCGGCGGCAGATCAGATCCAGTATCCAGCCGAAAGCCCAGAGATTGGCAAAAATCATGCGGTAGGCAAAGCTCGAATGCCGTCCGAGCGTATCGAACATCTCCAGCGCAGGCTTGGTGAAATGCGCGCGGAAGGGCCGGTTTTCCACACGCGCGCAAGCCGCGGAGAGCTTTCCGACCGGCGTATGCGGCGCGGGCGCGGAGGCGTGGCCGCCGGAGCCGGATACGGAGAATTCGAGATTCATCATGCCCTTTTCCGCTATCCCGACAAGGCCGCAGGGCTCGCCGACGCCGGGGAACACGTTTTCCACGACGGCTCCGCCCTCGTCCAGGACGAGTTCGGGCACGATCCCCTTTTCGGCGAACCAGTCCACGATATGCACGGCGCCCTGCCCGTTGACCTCCTCGCCGCCGGAGAAGGCGAAATAGACGTCATGCCGCGGCGTAAAGCCCTGCGCGATCAGGTTTTCTGCCGCAGAGAGAATGCCGTTGAAGGTGGACTTCGTATCCAGCGTGCCGCGGCCCCACATCGCTCCGTCGCGGAGCTGCGCCTCGAAAGGCGGCAGATCCCATTTCTCCTCCTCGACCGGCACTACGTCATAGTGCGCCATCAGCACGGCCGGATTTCCCTCTTCCCGGCCCTTCCAGGTGAAGAGCAGGGCACGGTCCGGCAGACGGAGCAGCGTGCAGGTCTCGAATACCTTCGGATAGAGCGCGGGCAGCAGCGCGACAAGCTTTTCGAACTCCGCGTCGTCCTCCTGCGCGCGATCTTCGTTCGAAACCGTGCGGCAGCGCACCAGCGCGGCGAGCGCGCGAAGCGCCGCTTCACGGTCGAAGACAAGGTCCTCAAAGCTCTCCGCTTCCTCCTTCTTCGGGCGGAAAAGCGCGGTTCGGACAAGGATCAGCGCGGCAAGCGCGGCCAGCAGCGCCAGAACGATCCGGCCGATCATCCCAGCACCCCCTTCTTATACAGGATACGCGACACGCCGAGCGTGAAGAGCACGCCCACGGGCACCATGATGCCGACCGTGGAGGCGTTGAGTGCGGGAACGGCGATGAACAGGATCAGCATCAGGATCACGGGCGCAACGGCGATCTTCCAGTTTTTCGAGATGAACACCACGCCGAGCGCGCCGAAGAGCGCGGGCAGGATCTGTGCGAAGGCGGGCGCGAGCGCCGGAGAATCGAGCAGCGGCGTGAGCGGCGTGATCAGGATCACGCCGAGGATGATGATCAGGGTGGTGACGATGCTCGACACCGCGATCGCAACAGTCGAGATGATCTCGCCCTCCTCCGAGTTGATGCTCACCTCCGCCTGTTCGAGCGCGTTGAGCGCCACGGGCAGCTTGAGGTTGGAGATATTGCCCGTCACAAAGGACAGGTACGAGCCGCCTGCGCCGAGCATCGGCACAAAGGTCACGGTCTCGATCGCGCCGACGGCCCAGTACATCGGAGCCGTGGCAAGCAGACCCATGAGGAAGCCGTTCCAGTCGGGCAGCGTGTGATAGATCACGCCGATCACGATCGGGAGGAGGAGCAGGATCGCGGCGACGGACAGGTTCCAGATCCGGCCGTCGCGGTGGACGGACTTGAGATAGCTTTGTCTTGAATCCATCTTTTTTTCCCTCCTCTCAGCCGAGCGCGGCCGTCAGCGGGATGGCGGCCGCCATCCCGGCGATCAGGCTCAGCGGGAGCGCGTAATCGGCAAGCACGCGCAGCCCTTTTCTTTTGGAGGCAAGCCCCAGCGCCGTCATCACCAGCGCCGAGACGACCATCACGAACACAGGGATCAGCCCCGCGGTGACGCCGCGGAAAACACCGGAAAAATCGCAGAACACATAGCCGATAAAGGCGGAGATCATGCCGATGAACATCGAAGCGCTGAAGATCTCTCCCCACTTCCTGTCGCGGTTTTCGAGGTTGATCATGCCGTTGAGCAGCCGCTCTCCGATCAGCGGGACCAGCCAGATGCCCGTCATGATGCCGATCGTCATCACGGAGGCGATCGTCACATACTGCTGCGCCGTCAGAGCGCTGACCCTGCCGAAGGTCAGGCCCATGGCGCTTTCGGCGTTGGTCGCTGCGATCGTCTCGTACGAGAGGTTGCCCACCACGCTCAGTCTCAGCCAGGGCAGCGGCACGCCGAGATCTTTCGAGAGCGTGATCACGCTGATGACGATGGCGATCGCCGGCGCGATCGTAAAAACAGCCGCCGTGCGCGCGGTGCGCCGCAGCTTTTGCGGGTCCATGCCGATCGCGGCGCCGCGGCGCCAGGCCTTGACAAGGAAAAAGACCGACTGCGCCAGCACGACCGCCACGGCGATCCCCGCCACGACGAAGAGGATGGGACTGTTAACGTTAAAATGCATGTGCAGACCTCCCTTTATCGATTTGCCCTTATAATATTTTACCGCGTAAAAGATTTCAAGCCTTTTTCGCAAAAAAACTCCCCCGCTCTCTTTTCGGGTGACAAGTCGGGACGGGCGTGATATACTGGAAAAAGAGGGGGTGATTTTTCATGCGCACACGGCAGGAGGCCATCGAGGCCTGTCTCTCCCTCCCCGGCGCCTTTGAGGACTATCCCTTCGACGACGGCAACTGGAGCTGCATGCGCCACGGCTCAAACAGGAAGATCTTCGCGCTGATCTTCGAGCGGGAGGGCCGGATCTGGATGAGCGTGAAGAACGAGCCCGGCTGGGGCGACTTCTGGCGCAGGGAATTCGCTTCTGTCGTGCCCGCCTACCATATGAACAAGCTGCACTGGAGCAGCATCATCCTCGACGGCAGCGTGCCGGAGGACGTGATCGAAAAGATGCTGCGCGACAGCTACGACCTGACCGCGCCGAAGCGCGTGAAGAAATACGCAGACGACTTTTAAGGAAAAGAACATGGAAGCATGCGAAAAGGGAAAACTGTATATCGTCGCCACCCCCATAGGCAACTCGCGCGACATGTCCCCGCGCGGGCGGGAGATCCTCGCCGCGGTCGATATCATCGCCGCGGAGGACACGCGCCGCTCGATGGTGCTGCTCAACAAGCTGGAGATCCGCAACAGGCTCGTCTCCAACCACAAATTCAACGAGTACGGCAAGGCGCGCCGCTTCGTTGACGAGATGCTCTCCGGCAAAAGCGTCGCCGTCATCACCGACGCCGGGACGCCCTGTATCTCCGACCCGGGGAACGAGTTGATCCGCGCCGCGGTCGAGGCCGGGATCGAGGTCATCGGGGTGCCGGGCTGCTGCGCGGCCGTCACGGCGCTGTCCGTCTCGGGCTTCGATCTGTCGAGCTTTCTTTTCTACGGCTTTTTCCCCCGTGAAAACGCCGAACGAAAAAAGCTGCTGGAAAAGCTCAGGCGCGGCGACACGCGCACCTTTGTCTTTTACGAGAGCCCCAAGCGCATCATGGAGCTGGTGGATTTCTTTCTCGACAGCGGCGCGGGCGTGGAGCTGTGCCTGTGCAACGACCTGACGAAGCTGCATGAGATGAGCTTCCGCGGCAGCCCCGCCGAGGTAAAGGAAAAACTGCTGGCCAAGGGCAGCTACGACAAGGGCGAATACGCCGTCGTCGCCGAGATCCGCGAGGATTACCTCTTCACCAAGACCGAGCACACCGTCTCGGCCGAGGCGATGCTCGTCGACGCCATGGTCGCGCAGGGCGTCTCCGGTAAGGACGCCGTGGCCGCCGTACTTGCGGACGAGAACAATTCCTACAGCAAGAACGAGCTGAAGGCCGCTCTGCTGAATCTCAAGAGGCTGATCGGAAATGGCTGATCTGAAAATGGAGCTGGCCGCCGCGCTGCCGCGGCTGCAGAAGGCGGTTTTTTCCCAGCCGACGGACGGCGCGCCGTACCAGAAGGCCGCGCTGCGTCCCGTCGTGATCAAGGCCCGTTCCCTTTTCCAGTTGGAGGGCTTCCGCGACAACAAGGCCTTTCACCGCAATCTCACGGAAGAGGAGCTGCTGGCCCTTGCGGATGAGGAGCTTTCCGGGCGTTATCGGCAGGCGCTGATCATGACGGACGAAGGGGCCGCGCAGTACGTTCTGCGCCGTGACGGGAGCTATCGCAAAAGCGGAAAGAGCGCCGTCCCCCGGCCGGGCGGCGGGGCCGCTCCCACGCACGACCGGGAGAAGAAGTACCTGCTCGCCGAGGGCGAGAACATCCCCGCGCTCGTTGATCTCGGCGTCTTTACGCCCGATCTGCGCATCGTCAAGGCCAAATACGACAAATACCGCCAGATCAACCGTTTCATCGAGCTGATCGACGACGCTTTTTCCGAAGTCGAACCCGGTCCTCTGACCGTGATGGATTTCGGCTGCGGAAAGTCGTATCTGACCTTCATCCTCTATTATTACTTCGCCGTCCGACGCGGCTTTGACGTGGAGATGATCGGCTATGATCTCAAGGCCGACGTCGTCGAGCACTGCGGCGCCGTGGCGCGGAAATACGGCTATGACGGACTGCGCTTTGAGGTCGCCGACGTGTCCGGGGACGTCCTTCCCGACAGGGAGATCGACCTGCTCGTAACGCTGCACGCCTGCGACACGGCGACGGATTACGCCCTTCATTACGCCGTTCGGCACGGCGCGAAGCGCATCTTCTCCGTCCCCTGCTGCCAGCACGAGATCGACCAAACGATCTCCTGCGGCGGCGATCTTGACATCCTGCTGCGTCACGGTATCGTCCGCGAGCGCGTTTCCGCCCTGCTGACAGACGCGATCCGCGCCGAGATCCTCGAGGATATGGGCTACGAGACGGACCTGATCGAATTCGTCGATCTGGCTCACTCGCCGAAGAATCTGATGATCCGCGCGGAAAAGAATCACGCGCCGCGGCGCAGGAACATCCCTCTCTGCCGCGCGTTGGCGAAACGCTACGGTTTTCGGCAGACGCTGCTGGAGCTTGTCGACCCGGCAGCCGAATAAAGAACGCGCGCCTTCCGAAAAGAAGGCGCGCGTTTCTTATCGCATGATCACCCGAAGGGATGCAGAAGCGAATCGATCGTCTTATTCAGTCCTTCGATCGTGGACTGCAGCTTGTCAAGCCCGCTGTCCCGAAGCTTGTCCATAAGCACCCGGAGCTGCTGTGAGGTCTCGTTCACGCTCTCCATCGTCTGCTTGAAGCGGTCAACAGTCCCGTCGTCAAAGCTCGAGAGGATGCGTTCGGCCTCCTTGAAGGTCGTTTTGATCTCCTCCATACCGTCGCTGAGCTCACGGATCGGCGCCGCGATCCTCGGGATATAGATCAGCGCCAGGATGATGACCGCAAGCAGCAGCGCAGCGAGCACGCCTGTTTTTATCCGTTCCGTCTTCTCTGCGCGCCGTCCCTGCAGCACCAGCTCGGCGAGCAGCTCGCGCTCGTTCATCTCTCCGACGTTTTTCTTCATGACAGATCACTCCTTTTTCAAAGTATAACATCATTCCGGCTTTGCGGCAAGCCGGAGAAGGCTTTTCCCCCCCTTTGCCTTTCTTGACAAGCTGCGCGCGGCTTGATATGATCGAGTCAAAAAAGGGGGCGCGTGCTGCCGCGAGAGCATCGACGCCTTGACGCCGCCGGGTTTCTGCTTCGACGAAAAGCCGGCAAAAAATCGCTCGCTTATCTGCATGCGCTGCGCGAAGAGCCGTGCTGCGGGGCGATCCTTCTCTCGCACGGCCGCAGGGAAACTCGCCGCGAGATTCTCTTATCCTCTTGTAAGAGGGCTGCCCGCTTGCTATAATCAGATCACCATACAGAGAGGAGCGCAAGGATATGTCCTTCATTTTCAACCATTTCAATTTCAACGTCCTCGATCTCGAGCGCTCGCTGCGCTTTTACGACGAAGCGCTGGGCCTGAAGGTCGTGCGCGAGAAAAAGGCTGCGGACGGCAGCTTTATCCTGAATTTTCTCGGTGACGGCATCAGTGATTTCACGCTTGAGCTGACCTGGCTGCGCGACCGCGAAGAGCCCTATGACCTCGGCGAGCAGGAATTCCATCTTGCCTTCATGACCGAGGATATGGCCGCGGCCCATGAAAAGCATGAGAAAATGGGCTGCATCTGCTTTGAAAACCCCTCGATGGGCATCTACTTCATCGAGGATCCGGACGGCTACTGGATCGAGATCATCCCGCGGAGATAAAGATGAATAAAAACCGTCGCGCCCTTTTGTGAGGCATGACGGTTTTTTCTCCTCTCGGTTGCTTTTCTCCCGGCGCAGGAGTACAATCTTTTTGGAAATTCCTATTATCGGAGGTTTCTCTATGGACATCGAACTCAAGGATTTTGAGCTTGCGCAGGAGCGTCTGCGTCCCATCCTGCACCATACCGAGCTGGATCTCTCCTCCACCTTTTCCGCGATGACGGGCGGCAGGATCTATCTCAAATGCGAGAACCGGCAGAAGACCGGCTCGTTCAAGATCCGCGGCGCATCCAACAAGATCGCAGCGATGATCGAGCGGGGCGAGAAATGCCCCGTCGTCGCCTCCTCCGCCGGCAACCACGCCCAGGGCGTGGCCTACGCCGCGAAGAAGTTCGGCATCCCGGCCACCATCGTGATGCCCAAGGCCGCGCCGATCGCCAAGGCGCAGGCGACCGAGGGCTACGGCGCCAAGGTCGTGCTCGCGGGCGACTGCTATGACGACGCCTACGCGCGCGCCTGCGAGATCTGCCGCGAGGAGGGCGCCGCCTTTCTGCACCCCTACAACGACCTTGAGGTGATCGCCGGTCAGGGTACGCTGGGGCTGGAGGTCCTGGGCGATCTGCCGTCGGTGGATATCGTGATCGTCCCCGCCGGAGGCGGCGGGCTGCTTGCGGGCGTATCTGCCGCCATCAAGCAGGTCAACCCACGCGTGAAGGTCTATGGCGTACAGGCCGAGGGGGCGGACGCCATTGCGCGCAGCTTCCGCGAGGGGAAGCTCGTCACGACCGAGACGGCCTCGACGATCGCCGACGGCATCGCCGTCAAGGCGCCGGGAGATATTTCCGTCGAGTTGATCCGCCGCTACGCCGACGGCGTGCTGACCGTCTCCGACACCGCGATCGCCGACGCGATCCTGCTGCTGTTGGAGCGCTGCAAGCAGGTGGTCGAGCCTGCGGGAGCCACGCCGCTCGCCGCCGTGCTCAGCGGCGCGCTCGACGTGAAGGGCAAGCGCGTGGTCTGCGTACTCTCGGGCGGCAACATCGACGTCAGCTTTATCCAGAGCATCATCGAGCGCGGCCTCGTCGCCCGCCACCGCCGGATCAAGTTCGTCGTCACGCTGCTCGACCGACCGGGCAGCCTGATGCAGATGCTTGGCGTGATCTCCGCGGCCGGAGCGAACATCCTGCAGATCGAGCACGACAAGCTCAGCGAGGGACTGAACCCCAACGAGACAAACGTACACGTCTCCCTTGAAGTCGGCGGAGAGGAACACGGAAACGCCGTGATCGCCGCGCTCAGGGAGAAAGGCTACATCGTGGAATACGACAATTGAGGAGGATTGAACATGAAAGCAGTTTCCACAGAAAAAGCGCCGGCCGCCATCGGCCCCTATTCCCAGGCCCAGATCGCGGGAGGCTTCGTTTTTGCCTCCGGCCAGATTCCCATCATCCCCGAGACGGGGGCGCTCGCCGAAGGGCTGGACGCTCAGGCGCACCAGGTATTCAAGAATATCACCGCGCTCCTCGCCGCCGCGGGCAGCGACATCTCCAAGGCCGTGAAGACCACCGTGTTCATCAAGAACATGAACGACTTCGGCCGCATCAACGAGATCTACGCGCAGTATTTCACCGCTCCCTTCCCCGCCCGCTCCTGTGTGGAGGTCGCGCGTCTGCCCAAGGACGTTCTGCTCGAGTGCGAGGTCATTGCCGAGCTTTGACCGCGCTGCTGTTCCGCTTGACATACTTCAAATAATTGATATAATAAAGCAGGGCAAAGTCCCTGCTTTATTCTTGAGCGAGGAAAACGCGCATGAGCAATTCGGAAAAGAAAAAAGAACTGATCCGTTCGGTCAAATTCCTGCTGTTTTCGGTCTCCGCCGGGCTGATCCAGATGGGCAGCTTCGCTCTGTTCAAGGAGCTGCTGGGATGGACGAACTGGCTGAGCTATCTGCTGGCGCTGGTGCTCTCGGTGCTGTGGAATTTCACGCTCAACCGCAAGTTCACCTTCAAGTCGGCCAACAACGTCCCGCTCGCGATGTTCAAGGTGGCCTGCTATTACGCGGTCTTCACGCCTCTGAGCACGCTGCTCGAACGGATGCTGGCCGACACATTGGGCTGGAACGGCTATCTGGTCACGGCGATCAACATGGCGCTCAATCTGATCACCGAATTCCTCTACCAGCGCTTCTACGTCTTTCGGGATTCGATCGACACCAACGATCTGGCCAAAAAAGAGCGCGGAGAGCTTTAACTGTCAATCAAAAAGCGGCATGCTTCGACATGCCGCTTTTTCTTGCTAATGCACCGGGATATATGCTATACTGTATAAATGTGATTTGACAATACAGCGGCCCGAAAGGCCGTTTGGGAAGGTGAAGGACATGCCTGCTGAGATCCTGCGCGGCGCGCCGGTCGCCGCGGCGCTGAGCGAAAACATAAAACGGAGGATCCCTGCGCTTGCGGAGCGCGGCGTAACGCCCTGTTTGGGAATGATCCGCATCGGGGAGCGCGAGGCCGATCTGTCATACGAGCGCAGCGCTGCGAAGCGCTGCGAAGCGCTCGGGATCGCGGTACGCAGGGTCGTCCTTCCCGCAGAGGCCACGCAGGAGGAGCTGCTGGACGTCATCGGAGAGATGAACCGCGACGCAGCCGTACACGGCGTTCTCTTCTTCCGCCCGCTGCCCGAGCGTATGGACGCGCGCCTTGTGAGCGACGCCATCGCCCCGGAAAAGGACGTGGACGGCATCGGCTCGGCGGCGATGGCCGCCGTTTACGCGGGTCTTGAGCACGGCTTTTTCCCCTGCACCGCCCAGGCCGTGATCGAGATGCTGCGCTTTTACGGTCTGCCGATCTGCGGGAAACGCGCCGTTGTGGTGGGCCGCAGTCTCGTCACCGGCCGCCCGGCGGCCCTGCTTCTCCTGCGCGAGCACGCGACCGTCACGGTTTGCCACACCCGTACGCAGGATCTCGCGGCCATCGTGCGCGAGGCAGAACTGGTCGTGACCGCCACGGGCTGTATCAACACGCTGACTGAGGAGCATCTTCGCCCCGGTCAGATCGTGATCGACATCGGCATGACCTATGACGAAAAGCGCGGGAAACTTTGCGGCGACGTGGATCACGAGGCCGCCGAGCGCATCGTGCGCTGCATCAGCGCCGTGCCCGGCGGTATCGGCGCCGTCACTTCCACGATCCTGTGCTCGCATGTCGTCGAGGCGGCCGAGGCGCAGTCGGAGGGCCGATAATGGAGTACAAAGAAGCTCTTGCCTACCTCGACGGGGCGCGCTGGTTCGGCGCCGAGCCGTCTCTGCGCCGCATCCGCGAGCTGCTTGAAAAGCTCGGCGATCCGCAGAGGGGGCTGAAAACCGTCCATATCGCCGGCACAAACGGCAAGGGCAGCTGTGCGGCCATGCTCGCGTCCGTCCTGCGCGCGGCCGGATACCGCACGGGGCTGTACACCTCTCCGTATCTTTTCCGCTTTACCGAGCGCATGCAGATAAACGGCGAACAGATCGGGGAGGAGGCGCTCGTGCAAAGCGTCGAGGCCGTGCGGGCCGTCGCTGACAAGATGGGCGAACATCCCACGGAATTCGAGCTGATCACCGCCGCCGCGCTGCTGTGGTTTTCAAGCGAAAAATGCGATATCGTCGTGCTGGAGGCCGGCCTCGGCGGACGCTTCGACGCAACGAACGTGATCGAGGCGCCGGAGTGCTCGGTGATCATGAACATCGGTCTCGACCACACGCATATCCTGGGCGACACGCCGGAGAAGATCGCCGCCGAGAAGGCGGGCATCATCAAGCCCGGCTCTCCCTGCGTCGCCTATGAACAGGGGCAAAGCGTGCTCGACGTGTTCCGTGCGCGCTGCGCGGAGCTTTCCTCCACGCTCACAGTGGCGGATTTTTCCGAGATCCGGACGGAATTCGACAGTCTCGAAGGTCAGGTCTTTTCCTACAGGGGAAGGCAGTACGCTCTTTCTCTGCTCGGCGCGCATCAGCGCCGCAACGCGGCGGTCGTCATTGAAGCGGCGGAAAGGCTGCGCGAAAAGGGCTGGCGCATCGACCAGGACGCGCTGGAGCACGGCCTGTACGCCGCCGCGTGGCCCGGCCGCTTTGAGCTGTGCTGTGACGAGCCGGCTTTCATCGTGGACGGCGGGCACAATCCCCAGTGCGCCGAGACCGTGCGCGAGAGCCTGCTGCATTACTTCCCCGGCACACGGCGCGTGCTGCTGCTCGGCGTGCTGCGCGACAAGGACGCCGCAGCGATGGCGGCGATCCTCGACTGTGCGGCCGATGAATATGTCTGCACAGCGCCGGAAAGCGTGCGCGCGCTCCCGCCCGAGGAGCTGGCCGCCGTGCTGCGGCCCTTTGGAAAGAAGATCAGCGTCTGCGACAGCATTTCCGACGCCGTTTACGCGGCGAAGGAACGCGCCGGAGCGGACGGCATGGTCTGCGCGACCGGCTCGATCTATCTGGCCGGAAGCGTACGTTATGAACTGGGACTATACTGAAAGAGGCGATATCGATGCACAATCGGGACAAATCGCTCGCGCGCTTCGGCGCCGAGCTGGCCTCCTCCGCGCCCGCCCCGG